>CAVFJE010000139.1:0-3137 GCA_963622845.1 Dialister sp. CAG:486 | reverse complement strand
CCTCTTGATTTGCTCATAGGCTTACCATCGCTACCCATAACGGTCGGGTGAATAACTACATCTTGAAAAGGAATTTGCCCTGTACAACACATAGAAGACATAACCATTCTGGCAACCCAAAGTCCCATGATATCTCGAGCAGTTGAGAGCATTTGTGTTGGATAGAATTCATCTAGCTCTGAAGTGTCCTCGTTTGCCCATCCCATAGTAGCAAAAGGCCAAAGCTGCGAAGAAAACCATGTGTCGAGCACATCTTCGTCTTGTCTGAGGTCTTTGCCACATTCAGGACAGCTATGAATATCTTCTACACTTGCTCCGCTCCAAGAACATGAATCGCAATAGAACATCGGGATTTGGTGACCCCACCAAAGTTGGCGAGAGATGCACCAATCCTTTAGATTGTCTAGCCAATCAATATAAACTTGTGCCCACCTCTCTGGGTAAAACTTAATATCGCCAGATGTAACAGCCTCCCTAGCAGACCTCTTTATCTTGTCTACCTCGACAAACCATTGCTCTGACAACCATGGCTCTAGGGTAGTATGACATCTATAACAATGCATGACCGAGTGATTTAGATCTTCAATATGATCAAGAAGTCCAAGCTTTTCAAACTCTTCAACAACAGCCTTTCTTGCCTCATCTCTGCTAAGACCGCTAAACTTGCCGAAGCCTTCGACAACGTGTGCACTCTCATCAAATATGTTGATCTTCTCTAGATTGTGACGCTCACCCATCGCAAAGTCGTTTGGATCATGAGCTGGAGTTGTCTTGACTGCACCCGTTCCAAATTCGCTATCAACATAAAAGTCTTCAAATATTGGAATTTCTCTATCCACAAGAGGCAAGATAATAGTTTTACCGATCAAATTTTTATAACGCTCGTCTTTAGGCGAGACTGCAACACCAGTGTCGCCAAGCATCGTCTCTGGACGAGTAGTTGCAACGACTAGATATTCAATGCCATCAATTGGCTCTTTTAGAGGATATCTAAGATACCAAAGATGACTTGCCTCATCTTCATATTCTGCTTCATCATCAGCTATAGCAGTAGTGCAACTTGGACACCAATTAACGATTCGCTTTCCGCGATAAATAATTCCTTCGTTATACCACTTGACGAAGAGAGTTTTAACTGCACGAGAGAACTCTTCGCTCATCGTAAAGTTCTCGTTGTCATAATCGCATGAACAGCCCATCGAAGCAATTTGATGGACAATTGTAGTGCCATATTCGCGACGCCACTCTTGACATGCTTCGATAAATTTCTCTCTGCCAATCTCGCGTCTATTAATCCCTTGCTCTGCAAGATGTTTATCAACCTTAGTCTGAGTTGCAATGCCAGCGTGATCGGTACCTAAGATCCATCGTGTCTTATAACCTTGCATTCTTGCATGGCGCACACACGCGTCTTGGATCGAGTCATTTAGTGCATGACCCATATGCAAAACACCAGTTATGTTGGGAGGCGGTATAACAACCGTATAAGATTTATTACCGTTACAACCGCAACCTTTGCTTCGCGAAAAAAAACCATTATCTTTCCATCTGTTGAATATGGCTTCTTCTCTTTTTAGATTATCGCTATTCATATAAACACAACCGCTCTTTAATTAATTACACTTATTGTCATTGACAGCTAAATTGTCACCATCAATCTCTGGCAAGTCAACTTTCTTATGAGTCCTTCTTTTTTTCTCTTGAATTTCTACACGAGTTTCACCTCTAATATCAGAGGCACTAACGACGATTTTAGTCGCAACACTAAATTCAGGAATCTCAAACATTGCGTCGCCTAAAACTCTCTCAACTATACTTCTTAGACCGCGAGCTCCGGTATGGCGCTCCTTTGCTTCCTTTGCAATTTCAAGTAAAGCGTCATCTTCAAAAATAAGTTCACAATCTTCAATCTCAAAGAGCTTTTTGTATTGTTTTACAAGAGCATTTTTTGGATTAGTCAAAATGTGGACAAGATCTTCGACCTCTAGTTCCTTGAGTGACGTAATTACTGGAATTCTTCCTACAAACTCAGGGATAATTCCATAATTTTGCAAATCTTCAGGAATACACTGCTCTAGAAGTTCAGATTCTCGCTCCTCTTTGCTCTCTGTAAGCTTAGAAGCAAAACCTAGAGATTTATCATCAACTCGTCTTGCAATAATATCAGAGAGACCAACGAAAGCACCGCCTAAAATAAATAGAATGTTTTCGGTATTTATCTCTGTTACTTCTTGAGTAGGGTGCTTTCTGCCACCTTGTGGCGGAACGCTTGCTTCACAACCTTCCACAATTTTTAGAAGCGCTTGTTGCACACCTTCACCAGAGACATCTCGAGTAATAGAGGCAGATTCACCTTTTCGTGCGATTTTGTCAATCTCGTCAATATAGACGATTCCAATTTCAGCTTGCTCAATATTCCAATTTGTCGCGATCAACAACTTGCGCAAAATGTTCTCGACATCATCTCCTACATAACCAGCTTCAGTGAGCGTTGTTGCATCTGCAATAACAAAAGGAACTTGTATCGTACGCGCAAGTGTTTGTGCAAGAAGCGTCTTGCCTGAACCAGTTGGACCAAGGAGCAAAACGTTAGATTTTTGAATCTCAACATCATCGTCGGAACAATCGTCGAGAAACAACCTTTTGTAGTGGTTATAGACTGCAATCGAAAGTTTCTTTTTCGCTTCATCTTGCCCAATGACATGCTCACAAAGAGCATCATAAATCTCTTTAGGCTTCTTTAAGTTGATGCCCAGATTTTCATCCTCATTGAGATTGCCTTCGACTGCATATTGACTGTTCGTTTGCAAGTCGCTCTCGTGGCCTTGCCTAAAATTTAGTCGCTTTTCGTGCTCCGCTTCAAGATACTCTTCAAACAATCTATTGGCCTCAAAGAAAGTGTTCTTGTCGACGTTATATTTTTTCGACGCACTGCTTTTGTCTTTATCGGAGGTTTGCTTATGGTCAATAAATGAAGAGCGAACAGTGTTTGCACAAGCTTCTATGCACTCGTCGCAAATGTAGACATCACCATTTCCCATCATGGAAGTAACTTCATCGGCACGACGACCACAAAATACACACACGTGCTTGTCTTGACTTGCTGTCTTCTTAGCCATCTTCTATCTATTTAGCTC
>CAVFJE010000138.1:0-18211 GCA_963622845.1 Dialister sp. CAG:486 | reverse complement strand
GTTTAGAGTTCCTGCGTTCTCAGGCAAGCTAGTGCCAAGTGATGTGCCAGAAGCAATCGTTATCGCAGCTGGTGTGTATGAACCACCCTTAGAATCGAACGTGATGTTCACTTCAGCTTTAGTCTCCCACTTAGCATAAAGTGTTAGCGTACCACCATCAGCAATAGCAGGAATTGTGTCTTCGCTGAAGTTCCAATCCTTAGCTGTCTCCATGCCGCTGTATCCACCTTGTGTCCAACCAACAAACGTCTTGCCTTTAGCACTTGGAGTATTGTTGTCCTTAACAGGATTTTCAATCTTAGCTCCATATCTAGTATTTGCAATTGCAAAGTCTGTGAACTCTTGGTCTGAAACACTTTGTCCATTTTCATTAACGTTAGTTACAAACTTCACATTGACGCTATTTCTATCAAGGTAAATATCAAGTACAGTTGAACCATCCTCGTTAATCTTTTGATTGACAGTCTTTGTCTTGTTGACATGGATGCCGTCTTTAAGTGCAGGTGCTGAGTAAGTCTCATAATCAGTTTGTGCACCAAGTCCGCCCTTGCCTTGTCTTGTCTCGACCTTTTGATAATTTGTGCCATCAATATCCATTAGGTGGTAGTTAATTGTGTACCTATAGAGATTGTCCAAATTCTCCCACTTAGCATAGAGGTTTAGATTTCCATCTTCGCAAACTGGTACTGGTGAGAAAACAGAGATGAATGGAGATGTAAACTCAGCATTCGTAAACCATGTCTGGAATTGCCAAATGTCATTCTTTGGATTTGGAATTGTAATTGTTGTTCCATATCTTGCAGTCATATCTGTTGGCCAGCTCTCCACCTCTTCGCTTTCAGGCAAATTACCGCGATTGAACTTGACGTTGTATGTCTTGCGTTGCAAATAAACCTTTGCAACCGATGAGCCGTCACCAGCAATTTGAGTATTGACAGCGGTCTTGTCTGGATCAATCTCGTAACCTGCGTCAATTGCTACATTGTTTGCAACTGTTTGATCTCCAGTCTTGCCTTTGAGTGTTTCAACTCTGCTTGCACTTGTTGGATACGAACCTTCCGCTACATTTTCGAGATAAACTTCTACCTTGTAGTCAACGTCGATTGGCTCATACTTAGCATATACAGTTGTAGCAGCAGAGATGGTTTCTGTCTCGAAGTTAAACTCTTCATTGTCATTCTTATACCAACCCTTGAATTGGTAACCAGCTTTAGCAGATACCGGCGTTGTAGCAGGGCTCTCAGCAAAACCACCCTTAGGCACTTCTTGAGTGAAGTTGTTAGTCGTGCTCTCACTCTTAGCCTTGCCAGTATCGAATGTGACTGTATTAGTAGTAGTGCCAAATGCGATAGCAGGTACTGTACCAATTCTTTGATCCACTAGGTTCTCTTTACTTGTTAAGTTTCCTGAATTGTTAACACTTAAGAACGTATTAGCTTTTGTGCCAATAGAGCGCGTCCACCAATCGCCCGTGTTGTTTCCAGGCTGTGCTCCACCGCGAGTTTTACCCAAAGCAACTAGAGCTGCATTGTCGGTCTTTGAAGTGTCACCTATGACTTTCTTCCAATAGTCATATTGCTCGCCCTCTTTGTTTGCGTTAGTGATGCCGCTAACAGATGTAGCACCGCCAATCTCTGAAGCACTCAAAACCCAAAGCTTATCATTAGTGCTCTTAATAGAGTTTCCAAGAATGTCACTTCTATTCCATTTTTGGATTTGATGAACGTCTTCAGTCAATGTTTGGTTATAAGCTGCAAGTACTTGAGCAGAGTTAATGCTTGCTCTAAGTAGCGTATTAGCCCATCCACCAGTGTTGCTCTTGTCTGTTGACGTTGGATCCTTCATAGCAAACGAAGTAGGAATCGAGTGAGTTGCTTGGAACGTTAGAGCAGTTCCGTCCCCATATTTTTCACTTCCAGTCTTGTTGCCAATTGAGTAGTGCTCACCAACTTGAATGATTCTGAGCTCAACATATCTGTCATCACCACTTGCACCAGTTGCAGAATTCAATCTTGTATAGAGGTGCATACTGTCAGTTTCCATCCACTTCTTGTATTGCTCTATTACTGTCTGGTCATTGTTTTGGATTGACTTAATGTCAGCTTGTATTTCGTTTCTAGTCTTTGCAACACCAGTTTCAGGATTGGTGTATGCAGAGTTAACTACGTTGACTGAAGAGTTGCTTGTTGTCATCTTCCAAGCAGGAGCAATCCAATAAGTGTTAACATTCTCATCAGTCCATTGCGCATAGAGATAAACAATCTCACCTGCCTTATCAGCCAAGTTGCCACTTTGCTTGTCTTCGACTTTACTATCTGGTGTAGTTACTCCATTAGCGTCTCCGCGTAGCCAATACTTAAAGCCGTAGATAGCGCCACTTGAGTCAGTCTTGGTGAATGGATTGCTAATCAAAGTTTGATTGTCGTCCATCTCACGCTCTATTGTAACATCGTCGCCAACACCACCATTTGCTTTAAGCACAATTGTGTACTTCTTAGAGTCTGACCACTTAGCAACAAGTGTTGTATCTGACGTAATTTGAGTGTTGAAGTCAAATATTTGAGAAGCATTGTCTTTGTACCAACCTTGGAAGTCTTTCAATGCATAAGTTGGTGTCTCAGGAGCAGTGACACTCTTGCCATGCTCAACGCTTTGTGTGATATCTGTCTTATCTTCACTAAACTTGCCACCGTTGCCCTTAAATGTGACCGTATAGGTCTTAAGTTTCCATTGAGCTTGCATATTCACAGTAGCTTTTGTAGCTGTTGAGGTTGGCTCGTAGACGAACACATCACCTGTTGAGTACAACTTAGAATCTGTGCTAGACTTCCAAGTTTCGAAGTTATAAGCATCTCTTGTTGTAGAGCAGCTTGGCAATGTTACCTTTTGACCAAACTTAGCTTCAATCTTAGTCGTTTCGCCTGTTCCATCGTTTGCATTCTTGTCAAAGACGATGTCGTATCTAATTCTCTTGTAGTAGATATTAACTTCAGTCTTGCCATCACCTTGAACAGTTTCTTGATTCCATGTTTGTACTACATAGCCGCTGTCAGTTGCTGCACTTGCCTTAGTCTTGTCACCAGTTGTGCCATCAGACTTAGTCTCGACGCGTGTAGTATAGTCTTCATTGTCAGCATTTTCAAAGTGATGCTTGACAGTGTAGGTTGTTCCACTATTTGCTACCCAAGTTGCAGTAAATGTAATGTTTTCGTCTTCTGTAGAAGTCAAATTCTTGAAGTTTTGCAAACCTGGTTTGTAGCTTACTCCATTGTAAGTCCACCCAGCAAATGTGTAACCAGGGCGGCTAAAGCCATTTTCAGGCAATGAAACATTCTGGTCAAATGTTGCTTTAACAGTAGCAGTAGTTCCGCTAGCATCTGTAGCACCTGATTCGAAGTTCAAGTTATAAGTAATTGGCTGCCATTGAGCAAATAGGTTATAGATGCCACCATTAGTTGTCATCAGTCCTTGAACTTGTGCATTTGCTGCATGCTTTGTTCCTGTGCCTTGTGCATTCGTGTTCCACTCGACGAACTTATAACCACTAATCGTGTATGGGTTAGCAGGAATGTTTACGCGGGCGTCATACTTAGCACTTTGCGTTATTGACGTGCCAGTTGCACTCCAATTGTTTGGAGCGTTAGCAATCGTTGTGATAGTGTAGGCGTTAGTTGTCCATTGTGCGTAAAGCGTAACGTTGTCATTTTGCGTCTGCTTCCAATTTGGGGCGACAACAACTTCGTTTGCAGCATAGATCTTATCAGTTGAAGTTGATGTCTTGTTTAGTGACCAACCAGCGAATGTATAGCCTGTTCTAGATGGAACATTTCCAGGAATTGTAAAGTTACCATCATAAGTAGCACTCATAGTTGTGTCTTTAAATATTGCGTCACTAGCATTCTTGTCGAACTTAACGTTGTATGAGATTGCTGTCCACTTTGCATAGAGTGTCTTCCCACCAACTGGAACTGTGTCAGCTCCTTGCGTGTCACCGCTAAACTTCCACTTAGTAGTCAAATTAGTATCTGTATACCAACCCTCAAATACATAACCATTTTCGGTTAGCTTAGTTGGCTCACTTACTGTTGCGCCATAAACTAGAGTCTCGGTTTGTGGAGCTTTTCCATGACCTTTGTTGTCATAAGTTACCTTATAGCTCTCACGATCATACTTAATCTCAACTTTTGTATTTGTTGCGATGTTAACTTGGCTAACAGTTGGAGCCTTAAATCCTGGTGTTGTGTCTGCGACCGCATTTGTCTTGCTACCAAATGTTCCCTTGAGCGTGTCAGTTCTAACTAGCTCATATCCGCTGCAATCAACTTTTTGTTGCAAGTGCTCAACAGTGTATTCAACACCAGACTTGTTTTGCCATGCAGCTGTAAGCGTGATATTCTCATTAGGCATTGTGTTGCTATTGAAGTTCCAAGCACTTCCTTTGTATGTCCAATACAAGAAGTCGTATCCTTCTCTTACAGGTTGTGATGGCTCTGTAACCTTTGAGCCAAATCTTTGTGATGTAACAGAAGCAGGCATGTTTGTTGCGTCAGTTACACTCTCCCCTGCTGCATAAGTTATTGAATACGTCTTTCTCTTGTAATAGATATTAACGACTGCAGATCCGTCACCGTCGATATTAGTTTGTGTCCATGTGCCGTCTACCTCATATCCAGCATCTGTTCTCTCAGAAGCTTGAGTTTGGGTATCAGTTACACCATAGTTTGTATCAACGTAAGTAGGCTCTGTTGGTCTGACTCCATCAGTTGACTCATAGTAGTGGTTAACCTTATATCTTGTCTTCTCGTTTGCACTCCAATTTGCACGCAATGTGATGTTTTGTGCAGGAACTTTATTTGTTGAGAAGTTCCAAGTCTCGCTCGTATCTACTCTTGTCCAATCTTTGAATGTATAGCCTTCATTAGCTGTAACTTGTGGTGCTTGAACTGTTGTATCGAAGAGAATACTACGAGTCTCTGGAGTTACAGTTCCATGACCATTAGCGTTAAATGTTACAGTGTATGAATTTCTTGTATAGTGCAATTCGATGCGTGTCGTGCCATCTCCATTTATTGTCTTTTGAGATTTTGCTAGCTCTTGCTCTGTTGGAGCGCTAAATCCAGTATAGGTCTTAACCTTTGCTGCTGTTAGCTCGCCTGTAGTGCCAGAGACTTTCTCTTCCTCTACATATTCACTGCTTGATGGATAATCGTTGACACCACCGCTAGTTCCTTGTTTCATATGAACGACTGTATATTGCGTGTCGCTCTTAGCTTTCCATTGTGCTACAAGAGTTATATCAATACTTGGAGCCCTGTCTCCATTTTCGCCAAATGTCCAAAGCTTGTCGCTGTCAGCACTCTTCCAACCTGTCAGCTCATAGCCAGCTCTTGCTACTGTTGGTGCAGCAGCTACTGTGTTGTTGAAGAGGACAGCTTGGCTTTGAGGAACAACTGCAAGTCCTGCTACATCAGAAGTGTAGTTGATGTTGATCGACTTTCTTGTGTAGTAGATATTTACCTCAGTCTTACCATCGCCTGTGATCGTCTTGTTTGTCCAAGATGTATCAACATCAAATCCGCCATAAGACTTTGCGGTGGCTTCCGTAAGCGTGTCAGTTAGACCAGTCTTGTTATCAACCTCTGTTGGAGTTGTTGGATACCCAGCACCATTTAAGTTTTGTTGATAGTGATTTACCTTATAAGCAACACTTTGAGCAGTCCAAGTAGCACTAATCTCAAGATCTCTATTTGGCATTGTGCCACTCTCGAAGCTCCATAGCTGCGTAGCACCTGTATCAGTTAGATAAGTCCAATTTGCAAACGCATATCCAGCATTTTCTGTATAAGTTGGAGCGCTTAGGGTTGCGCCATACTTGACAGTAGTCTCTTGTGTCTTTGATAGTTTTCCATGACCACCATCGCTATATTTAACAGTCCAAGTCTTTCTTGGATACTTCAAAGTAACAACCGCGTTACCATCACCAGTGATCTTGACTTGAGCTGCGCTGACCTCTTGCTCACTA
Source organism: Dialister sp. CAG:486 (assembly GCA_963622845.1). GTDB lineage: Bacteria > Actinomycetota > Coriobacteriia > Coriobacteriales > Eggerthellaceae > CAVFJE01. The sequence continues at coordinate 12,189 of CAVFJE010000138.1, read as the reverse complement.
GGTGCATCGAAGCCCTCAAAGTCGGTTCTGGCAACAGCTTGCGTCATTTCATCGGTGATGCCTGTCTTGGTTTCAGTCTGGAAGTCATTCGTGTAATTTCCATCCGCGTCTTGCCTTAGATGCTTAATAGTATAGTTTGTGCCATCCTTCGCATTGAACTTAGCGTATAGCGTTAAGTCTTTGTCTTGCATAGTTGAATTTGCAAAGAACCACTCTTGTGTGCGAGCTTCATCAGTGTACCACTTGTCGAAAGCATAACCAGCACTAACACTTACATATGGTTGGTCAACCTTAGCACCATACTTGACTGTAGTAGTTGTCATATCCGTAGTGCCTTTATGTGTATCATCTTTGGTGATATTGAAGTTAACAGTGTAGCTCTTTCTCTTGTATTTAATTGTTGCAACAGATGAGCCATCAGCTGCGATATCAACATCATCGACACTTAGCACCTCGAAGCCTTCGTAGTTCTTAGCGAGGTCTTTGACGTTAGTCTTTGCGCCAGTTGTGCCACTTTGCGTCTTATCTTCTTCCATGAGGTAGTTCTGTGAATAATCTCCATCAGTTAAGCTCTCTTTAATGTGCTTGATAGTGTAGGCAGTATTCTTTGCACTTTCCCACTTAGCATAGAGAGTAATTCCTCCAACTGGTACTTTGTCGGCATTTTGATCTTTTTCAAACTTCCATTGTTTTGTATACGTAACGTTGTCTGTAAACCAACCGCAGAATACGTATCCAACTTTAGTTGGTGCGCTTGGCTCTTCAACAGTGGACTCATATCTGAGTGTCTTCTTGTCGATAGAGTTATCTGCTCCTTGAGTATCGAAGTTTACATCATAGGAGTTTCTTGTATATTTAATTTCAATCGTTGTGTTCTTGTCACCAGATATGTCTTTCTTGTCAATAGTTGAAGGAGCACTAAAGCCATCGAAGTTCTTTGTAGCAGCATTAGTTTGCTGACCTGTCGTTCCAAGAATAGTTTCTTTCACAACAGAAGCGTCATCATCAGTCCATGTTCCTTCAGTCAAGCTCTCTTTCATATGCTTGACAGTGTACGATGAGTCGCCGCCTGCCCAATAAGCAGTTAGGTCAAGATTTTGTGCTGGCATAGTGTCTGTTGCCATATCCCAAATCTTAGATGTGTCATTTGTATATCTCCACTCTAAGAAAACGTATCCAGAATTAGGATTCTTTGTAATTGTGTCAGAAATAGTTGCACCATATCTTACAGTCTTGACCTCACTTGGAGTTACGCTACCGTGATCGCCATTCTTTAGAGTAACGTCAAATGTTTGGCGCTCATACTTAACGTCAACGATAGTCGTGCCATCTCCATTGATGGTCTGTTGAGTAATATCTTGAGCCTTAAAGCCAGTAACTGTCTTTGCTACTACCTCGGTGTTGGCATCTGTAACACCATTTGAATAAGTGTCAACATCTTTTGCATCTGCGTCAGCTGGCCAATTGCCGTCTGCATTTTGATAGATGTGACGTACTTTATAAGTTGTGTCTTTTCTAGGCTCATACTTAGCAACTAGTTTTAAATCGCCAGCAGGCATTGCTTCTTGTCCAACGGTCCAATATTGCTTAGATCCATCTTCGCTAAACCATCCAACGAAGCTATATCCAGCTTTAACACTTGGAGTTAGCTGTGTAATCGAAGCTTCATACTTATACTTGTACTCACTATGTGCAAGCGTTCCTTTCTCTCCAGCATCAAATGTGACGGTGTAAGTATTTCTCTTGTAGTAGACAGACACAGATGTTGTGCCATTGCCATCAATTGTAGCTTGCGTTATTGGCGTCACTGCACTAAATCCTTTGTATGTGCCAGTCTCAGTTGACTTAGCTATAGCTTGTGTCATTTGAGCAGTAGTACCTGTGCGTTGTGGTGTTTCATTCTCCCATAGATAAGTTGCACTATAGTCATTGTCATTTAGAGTCTCTCTCTTATGAACGACTGTGTATTTAGTATCAGATCTTGCAACATATCCTGCATATATTGTTGTTCCATTTAGTGGAATTGTATCTTTTGCGAAGTCCCACTTAACCTTTCTATCTGCATCTTTGTACCAACCGTCAAAGTTATAACCAGCAGGAGGCAATGGATTTGTAGGCTGAGTTATCGTACCCTCATACTTGCCCGTTACATAATCTTGAGCTGCAGTTCCTTCCTTGCCATCAAGATTTACGTTGTATGAACATCTCTCATACTTCAAAGTTACAACAGTTGTGCCATCACCAGCAATAGTTGCTTGAGTTGGAGTTGGGCTGTTAAATCCAGAATAAGTCATTGCGACTGCATGAGTTTCGCTACCGGTCTGCCCACTCAAAGTCTGCTCTGTAACAAGCTCTCCTGCCGTTGGATAATTGCCAGCTAGATCTTGCTTAATATGCTTAACTTTGTATGAAACAGTTCTCGGGGTCCACTTTGCTACAAGGGTAATGTCTTCATTAGGCATCTTAGAGACGTTATAGGTGAAGCGCTCACCCTCAAGGCTTCCAACATACCAACCATCAAAGTCATAACCTTCATTTGCGCTAACGCTTACCTCACTTGAATCGAGTATGCAATCAAATGCCTTATCGAGGTTAGACTTAGTTGTACCATTGACTTTGCCATTTACGCCTGCATCAAATGTGATTGTATGAACATTTCTCTTGTACTTGACTTCGAGGTTAGTCGTGCCTTCGCCATTAATATTGACAGGTGTGACACTTTGCATCGTAAAGCCGCTAAATTGCTTGTCAATTCCATCAACAGGCGTCATAGTATCAGTTGTGCCAGTCTTATTCTCGGTTGTCCAAAGCGTTGGTGTGTTGTAATCACCGCTCGTATAGCCCTCTTTCTTGTGAGTGATTGTATACGTTGTGTTCGTATTAGCATCCCATGAAGCGTAGAGTGTTAGGTCGTCACTTGGCATTGTGTCGGTCTCGAACTTCCAAGCCTGCCCACTAGCACTATCTTTGTGCCATCCGCTGAACGTGTATCCATTATTAGCAGTTGCAACAGGTTGCTCAAATGTTGAGCCATATTTTTGATTTGCATAACTTGTTGGGCGAACACTTCCATTGTCACCAGCGACAAACTTGACAGTATAAGTTTGACGTGTGTAATAGACCTTCACCGATGTTGAACCGTCGCCTTTGATCTTGACTTCAGTTACAGGCTCAGCTTTAAATCCAGGATAGTCAATAACAAGATTTGCAGCTGTTGTCATCTCGTCAGTTGTACCAGTGTACTCCTTCTTCTCATAGAGATCGCCATCACTTTGATAATTGCCCTTTAAATCTTCTCTTAGATGCTCAACACTCCATTTAATTCCATCATTAGCAGTCCACTTCGCATAAAGTTCAAGATCCTTATTTGGCATAGCCATAGAATCGAACTCCCACTTAGTGCCACTTTGGTAATCAGCTGTTGTGTACCAACCAGCAAAAGTCCACCCGCTATTTGCTTTAGGCTCTACCTTAGTTAAGTAAGTGTCGTAGCGTTGAGTAATTTGAGAAGTTTCAATGCTTCCTGCTTCAGCATTTACAATGTTGAACTTGACATTGTGCTCACTTCTCTTGTACTTAACTTCAACTACGGCCTTGCCATCACCAGAGATATTTACTTGAGAAATATCTTGAGCGACATATCCATCATAATTGCCACCAATCTTGGCAACTACGTTTGTATCAGTGTCTGTTGTGCCCTTTTGAGTCTCATCAGTCTCCCAAAGACCCTCAACAGAGTAATCGTCGACTATACTTCTATTCTCACGTTTATGGACAACTGTGTATTTAGTTGTATCGTTAGCTTTCCATATAGCTTTGAATGTGACCGTACCATTTTCCTCACTTGTAAGTTTCTTTAAGTCATTATTTAGACCTGGTTGATAAGTCTTTCCATTAAGCTGCCAACCAGCAAATGTATATCCTGGGCGAGAGAAATTAGATGCAGGCAACGTAATAGCTTGGTTGTAAATTGCACTTTGTGAAACTGTCTCGCCTGTGGCGTCACTTGCTCCACTATCGAAAGCAACATTGTATCTAATTGGTTCCCACTTTGCGTTAAATGCAATAAATACATTAGTTGACCACTCGCGATTAACTGTATAGGTCTGACCAGGGATTAATTGCTCGCCACTTCCATCTTGTTTTTCAGTCCAGCAAACAAACTTGTATCCAGGTCTTGTGAACTTATTCTCAGGTACAACGAATGAATGTCCATAGAACATATTCGTCGATTCCATCTTACCTTCGATCTCTTTCTCCTCAGCAGTGCTTACATTAGCTGACCAAGTAACAACCCAAATCTTGTTGCTCCATTTAGCGTAGAGTTTTACAGTTTCACCATCTTTAGATGACCAATTTGGAACTGTGACTGTCGCGCCTGATGCGAACACTGTCTCATCCTCACTTGGATTTTGCGACAATGTCCAACCCTTGAAGTCATAACCAAATCTTGTAGGTTTGTTAGTCGTTATCTTGTAATCTTTGTCGTAAGTTGCACTTTCTTGCGTATCAACGAATGTTCCTGAGTCAGTATGATTCTTGTCATAGACTACCTTATATGTAACAGGTGTCCATTTTGCATAGAGTACCTGTCCACCAACTGGCATTGTATCTTCATTTTCTTCACCTTCAAACATCCATTGACGCTCAAATGTGTTTGTCGTAAACCATCCACCGAAGATATATCCAGTTGCTACAGGATCAGCTGGTTTGTCTACACTTGATCCAAAGCGTCTTGTGTCGTTTTCAGGTGCTTGACCATGACCTTGCATGTCATATGTGACATCATAGCTAATTCTGTCATAGTAAACATTGACTACAGTTGAATTGTCTGGTGCGATCTTTTGCTGTTCAATCTCTTTTGCAAGGCTAAATCCAGGATAGTCACGCTTAACAGCTTCAGTTAGTTCATAAGCCGTGCCTTCTCTCTTCGTTCTGTCTGCTTCGACTTCGACGTATTCATTGTCGTAGACATTTTGTTGGAAATGCCTAACCTCATATTTGATGCCTGTGAGCTTTTGCCACTTAGCTGTAAGAGTAATGTCGCTATCTTGCATTGTGTTGCTATCAAAGTTCCAAATTGAAGTCTCTCCTGATTCATCTGTGTAAGTCCAACCAAGGAGCTCCCAGCCATCTCTGTCGCTTGTAGCAGGTTTGACGATTGTAGATCCATATCTTTGAGTATCTCTTGATGGAGGTGTAATAGTTACTCCGCTAACACCCTCCCCAGCAGAGAATGTAACTTTGTGCGTATTTCTCTTGTAGTAAATTTCTACTACAGTGCTGCCGTTACCATCGATGTTCTTTTGCTGCCAAGTTGAGTCAACGCTAAATCCCTCAATGCTCTCTCTAACCTTTGCTTGTGTTTCAGTATCTGTAGTGCCTGTTAGTTGCTCAGTGTAGTCAGGCGTTGATGGCATAACTCCATCAGCCTTCTCATAGAAGTGTTTGACAGTATAAGTTGTGTTTGTCTTTGCCTTCCAATTTGCTTGCAACTCAACTCCATTAGCTGGAACAGTCTTTGTTGAGAAGTCCCAAACTTCATTTGTGCCCTTAACAGTCCAATTTACAAACTCATAGCCATCAGCAGCTACAACTGTAGGTGCATCCAAGGTGTTTTCGAATAGTACACTTCTCTTAGATGGCTCTACACTTCCATGTCCATTTGCATCGAATGTGACATCATACTTGTTTCTCTTATATGAAAGTTCAACAACAGTATTGCCATTGCCATCAATATTCTTTTGAGCGTTCTTCAAATCACTCTCTGAAGGAGAAGTAAATCCATCATAGGTCTCCACCGTAGCTGCAGTTAGAGTGTCAGTTGTGCCAGTTAGTGTTGTGCTTTGGCGATATTCTGACCCTGTTGGGAAGTCGTTTGTCTCGCCACTCTTGCCTTGACGCTTATGAACAACGGTATAGCTAACTTGCTTAGGTTGCCATTGTGCAACAAGAACAATGTTGTTGCTAGGAACTTTATTTCCGCCTTCGCCGAACTTCCAATCTGAATTGTTACTTTGTAACTTCCAACCAGTCAGCTCATAACCTGCTCTTGTAACAGAAGGCTCATCACTTATGACATTGTCGAAGAGAACCTTTTGCGAGCTTGGGTTAACGCTAATACCATTTACTCCAGATGAGTAGCTAACTGTTGAGCTGTTTCTTGTGTAATAGATGTTAACAACAGTTGAGCCATCACCGTTTATCTTGACATTTTTCCAAGAAGAGTTGTTGACAGTAAATCCTTCGAAGTTAGTTCTCACTTGTGCACTTGTCATTGTGTCAGTGACACCAGTCATGTTTTCGTCAACTTCACTTGGTGTCTCAGGATAACCAGCTCCATCAAGATTTTGCTTGAAGTGGTTAACCTTGTAATTAACATTTAGAGCAGTCCAATTTGCTTTAATTTCAAGAGGTCTATTTGGCATCTTATCAGTTGCAAAATTCCACTCTTTAGTTATTCCGTCACTATCAACATATGTCCAATTTTTGAATTCATAACCTGCATTTGGAGTCTTACTTGGCTCTGTTACTTGATCGCCATATCTAACTGTTGTAGTTATCTGACCAGCTTCCGTTGAAACGTTTCCGTTTCCACCATTATTGAATGTGACAACGTATGTTGCTCTTGTGTACCTAAGTTCAACTTCTGTGTTGCCATCACCACTAATGGTTTTTTGAGCTTTCAAAACTTCTTCTGTACTTGGAGCATTAAATCCAACGTAAGTCGTTATTGCACTTGCCTCAGTCTTAGCTTCTGTATAGCCACTCTTTGGCTCAGTATATGTCTCTGCATTCTCCCACGTGCCATCAGCATTTTGCTTTACATGTTTAACAACATATTTAGTTAGTTGATTTGACCAATTTGCATACAAATTAAGTGTGCTTGCAGGCATAACAGAAGTATTGAATTGCATTTGATCTGTGCAAGCTTCATCTTTGTACCATTTGTCAAACTTATAACCAGCACTTTCGTTGACTGTTGCTTGAGCCACCGAGGTGCCGTATCTTACTTGCGTAGTTTTTGCTGTTGCAAGGCTGCCTTTGTGAGAATCATTGTCCTTGATGATGTAATTTACGTCATAAGACTTTCTCTTGTAGTTAATAGTAACTTGAGTTGAACCGTCAGCTGCGATATCTTGTTGGTCAACACTTTGAACTTCAAATCCACTATATTCTGAAGCTGACTTGGCTTTTGCATCAGTCTTAGTGCCCGTAGTTCCGCTCTTCTCCTCGATCTCAACAGCTGCTGCAGAAGAAGTGTAGTCACCTTCAATTGTGCTCTCTTTTACATGCTTAACAGTATATTTAGTTGCGCTATCAGCATCCCACTTAGCATAGAGAGTTACACCTCCATCTGCTACTTTGTCAGGGTTTGTATCGCTAGAGAATTTCCACTCTTCTTTGCATGTTGGCTCTTTATACCAACCAGCGAATATATAACCCGCCTTAGTTGGTGTTACATTTGGCTTCGTCACGCTAGATTCAAATCTCTTGCTCTCTGTAGCAGGACCGTTTTCGCCACCTTGCAAATCGTACTTGACGTCGTAAGAGTTACGAGAGTATTTAATGGTCACAACGGTCTTTCCATCGCCTTGAATTGTCTCTTGTGTAACAGATGTAGGTGAAGTAAAGCCAGCATAAGTCTTGATACCAGCGTTTGTCTTCTCATCAGTTGTACCTTTAATAGTTTCGCTCTCAACTCTTGAAGCGTCTTCAGAATAATCATCTTGAGTCAAACTCTCTCTAATGTGCTTTACAGTATAGGAAGAATTGCCGCCAGCCCATGTTGCAATCAAGCTTAAATCTTTGGCAGGCATCGTGTCAGTAGCCATCGTCCAAGTCTTGTTGTTGTCTGTAGTAATTCTCCAACCTGCGAATTCATATCCAGCATCAGGGGTCGTTGTAATTGATGTAGTAATCTTTGCGCCATACAAAACGTCAGCTACAGTTGTAGGATTGATATTACCATGGTTGCCCTTGTTCAACGTGACTTTATAAGCGTTACGCTTATATTTGACATCAACTATCGTTGATCCGTCTCCTGCAATCGTTTGCTGTTCAATTTTCTCAGCTGTAAATCCTTCCACGCTTCTTGCCGTAACGTTAGTTTTTGCAGCAGTTGTGCCATCCTTGAACACTTCAATGTCACTTGACGCCTCAACGTCTGGCCACTGACCATCAGCATTTTGATAAGTATGACGTACTTTGTAAGTTGTATCGCTCTTTGCTTCATACTTAGCTGTCAAAGTCATATCATTAGCAGGCATGTACTCTTTATTGCTTGTGCTCCAAGCTTCTGTTCCGTCAGCCTTTAGCCAACCAACAAATCTCCATCCAGCATTCTCAACAGGCTTTACCTCATTAATTTGAGCTTCATATTTATAAGAATAATCCTTAGTGCCAAGCGTGCCATGTTCACCAGCGTTGAACGTTACAGTGTAAGTATTTCTCTTATACAAAACGTCAATTGAAGTTGTGCCATCACCTTGGATATTCTTTTGCGTAATTTCTTGAGCGGTAAATCCCTTGTAGGTGCCCTCTGTAGTGTCTTTTGCTTGTGCTTTTGTTGCCTCTCCAGTTACACCTGTGCTCTTTGGATTTTCTGTCTCCCAAAGATCAGTTAATGTGTAATTGCCTTCATTTTGGCCTTCACGTTTGTGAACTACGGTGTATTGAGTGTCGCTACGTGAAGTATAGCCAGCATAGAGAGTTGTTCCTCCCAAAGGCATCGTGTCAGCATTTTCGCCAGTAAATGTCCACTTTTGTGTTAGAGATTTGTCTTTGTACCAAGCATCAAAGTTATACCCTGCTGGAGCAACAACATTTGTAGGTTGTGAAATTGTTTGCTCATATTTCGCACTTTGAGAAGGTGGAGTGATCGTGCCACCGTTTCCTTCAAAAGTAATGTTGTAGCTTTGTCTCTCATATTTAATAGTTACAACGGTTGAGCCGTCGCCATTGATCTGTACTTGATCAGGTTTAGGTGAATTAAATCCAGGATAGCTCTTAGCACTTGCCGCACTATTAGTGCCTGCTGTGCCAGTCATCTGAACTGTCTCTACTAGCTCACCATCTTCTGGATATTCGCCATCTATATTTTGACGAATATGCTTAACTGTGTAATTAACTACATTTGGAGTCCACTTTGCTTCCAAACTTATTGCTGAATTAGGCATTGTTGAAGTATTGTAGTTAAATTGATTTCCATCAACGCTGTCGACAAACCAACCAGAGAATGTATAACCTGGATCAGATGCTACGCTTACTTCATCAGCTGATAGAGTGTAGTCGTAACGCTTGTCAATAGTCGCACTAGAAGCATTGTTGACTTTGCCATGCTCTCCAGCGTTTAGCGTAATCGTATTGATATTTCTCTTGTACTTAACTTCAAGTGTTGCACTGCCATTACCCTCAATGTTTACTGGAGTGATCTCTTGAATTGTAAATCCTTCATAGTGCATATCTAGATCACTAGTTGGTGTTTGCGTATCTGTTGTACCACTCTTAGTTGTATCAAATTCCCAAAGTGATCTATTTGAATAATCGTCAGCCTTATAACCTTCGCGCTCATGAATGATTGTGTAAGCTGTGTCTGTATTTGCAATCCAAGTAGCATAAAGAGTAATTCCATTTTCTGGAACTGTATCAGTATCGAAGTTCCAAACCTCGCCAGTCGCACTTCCTTTGTGCCATGCCTCAAAAGTATAGCCAGCAGCTGCATCAGTTGTAGGAGCTGTGATCTTGTCACCAAATTTCTTACCTGTGTATTTTTCAGTTCTTACAGTGCCATGCTCGCCAGCATTAAATATGATGTCGTATTTTTGTCTCTCATAATAGACTTTAATCGTAGTTGTACCATCACCTTTAATCTTTTCTTCGGCCACATCTCCAGCTTTAAATCCAGCGTAAGTCTTTAAGTGTTTAGCAGCATCAGTACTTGTTGCTGTAGTGCCGGTGCGATCGGTAGTCTCGAAGAGATCGGAACTTTGAGTATAGTTGCCATCTAATCCTTGACGATAGTGCTCAATCTTCCAATGAACACCCTCGTTGGCAGTCCACTTAGCATACAAATTAAGCTCTGAATCTGGCATCTCGTTTGACTCAAAATCCCACTTTGTACCTGATTGATAATCAGAAGTCTTCCACCAACCACCGAAAGTCCAACCAGTGTTGTCGACTCTCTTTGGCTCACTTAGCGTTGTGCCATATCTTTGATCAACTTGCTCAGCTGGGTCAACACTTCCAGCTTCAGAATTTTGAATGTGATATTTAACAACATTTTTATTTCTCTTGTAATTGACAACTACTTGAGTTTTTCCATCTCCTGAAATTGAGGTTTGAGCAATTTCTTCAGCCTTGTATCCGTTATACTTAGAGTCAGTCTTTGCAACTGCCGAAGTTAGCTGACCTGTAGTTCCAGTTACATACTCATATTCCCAAAGTGACTCAGTATCATAGTTGTCTTCTTTATCTTTAGCTTCTCTCTTGTGAATGATTGTGTATTTCGTATTGGTATTTGCATTCCATTTTGCATAGAGCACTGTGTCAGCCTTAATTTCCGTCTTGAAATCGAAAGCTGTCGAGCTCTCTTCAGTGCCATTGTACCAATCAACAAACGTGTAACCTGCACGCTCAGGGTTATTAGCAGGCCTATTTACAGTCTTGCCATGCGTAACGCTCTCTTGGGTAGTGGTATCGCTGCCATCGTTATTCATGAACTTAACAGTGTATACCTTATCTGTCCATTGAGCATAAACAACTGTATTCTTTTCAATCGTTGTATTTTCGAAATCGAAGACCTCGTCTCCATTTGCAGAAGTATACCAACCCTTGAAGTTGCAACCCTCCTTAGTTGGATCTTTTTGTGGCTTAGATGCCTTGTAGCCTTGCTTAATCTTTTGAGTATCAATGTCACCAACGCCACCTTGCAAATTAAATGAAACGCTAAATTCATCCTTGTCAATCCAATTAGCATGAAGAACAATGTTGTCTGTTACAGGAGTTGTTTCAAACTCATAAGGTTGAGTGAACTTAGAGTCAGAATACCAACCACCCAAATTGCAATTTAGCTTAGTTGGTGCAGGGTCTGGCTCTGTTGCACATGTGCCATATTTGACTGTTTGATTTTGAACTGTATCGCCATCATAAGTCATGAAGGTAACGTATCTGTCTTGAAGCTCCCACTTAGCGCAGATGGTCGTATCTTGAGAAATGCTTGTCGTTGTGAAGTTAAATTGATCGCTTCCAGACTTTTCTGTTACCCAATTAACGAAGTCGCTACCTGTCTTAGTTGGATCTGAAGCTGGCTCATTAGCATTAGTGTTTTCGTAAACCTTTTGCTTGGCCTCTTCACTTCCGCCGTCAACATCAAACTTCACATTAAAGTATGCAAATGTAGCACAATTTTCATTCAACGTCTTGCTTCCGCGAGGTGTAGTAGTTGCGTCTTTGACAGTTACTGTCTTAGAGCCAACTTCTGAGTTATCTGTGTAAGAAAGTTCTGCCTTAACAGTCTTTTGTGCTGCACACTCGGGAACAGTAACGTCAACATTGCCATTGCTTGCAACTTCTACCAAAGCATCTGATAGAGCAACAAGTACGTCAGTTGTCTCCGTGTCATCCTCGTTGTATGTGACCTTAACATTCAATTCTTTGTTGTTAGTTGGGTCAATTGGCTTCGATGTACCACTGCCATCAGTCTCGCCCTTATTAATTGCAAATGTGGCATCACCGCTCGACTTTGTCAGCTCAACGCCTCTGTCAACGTCACCAGTCACAAGATAGACTTTTCTATTTTCAACAGCTTTGTCATCCTTCTTAACATTGATAGTGACTTCTTTGCCTTTTGCCACATCACTACCACTTACATAGATATCGCCTGTGCTTGAGTCAACTGTAACTGTAGCTCCGCTATATTTGCTAGTTGTTTCACCATCTTTATAAGTTGCCGTAATAGTGAGAATTTGTTTGTCACTGTCAATCGGTGTAGCAACTCCATCTTGACTTGTAGTTGCTTTGTTTGCCTTAAATGATGCAACACCATTTTCGTCTGTCTTCTCACTTCCTCTGCTCATACCATCATGGTCTTTGTATTCGACATCTTTGTTGGCAAGTTTCTCGCTGCCCTTAGTAAGCTCTACTTTAACGTCTTTACCCTTAGCAACTTCAGTGCCAACGACGCTAACC
>CAVFJE010000137.1:0-2699 GCA_963622845.1 Dialister sp. CAG:486 | reverse complement strand
TTAGTATTTAGTCTTAATATAGTATTACTAGTTGAAGCTTTAGCAGATACATATTTATCTCGACTAAAAGCTTCTACTCCAGCGTTACTTCGTTTGACATTAGCTAAATCAACGCTTTTGCTAGTGCCTTTGTTGTCTGGCGTTTTATTCATTATTGAAAGATTATACCTTAAAACTTAAAACAGATTTATTTTCTAAGATTTTAGCTAGGTCTCTCTCATCCAAAAGTTGTACACCCAAACTTCTTGCCTTATCCACTTTTGAGCCAGGGTTGTCGCCTGCAACCACAAAAGTTGTCTTAGAAGAAACAGACCCAGCAACCTTAGCACCTAGGTTTTTAAGCATCTCTGTAGCTTCGCTTCTGCTGATTCCTATCTCATTGAAAGTGCCTGTCAAGACAAAAGTATTCCCAATTAGAGATTTCTCGCTATCGTCACTTTTCTCATCAGCCATCTTCAAACCTAGAGCCTTCAAATTGGCTATTACTTCTTTATTCTCTTCAATGGAGAAGAAATCTGTGATTGATTTAGCAACCTTTTCTCCTACTCCATCAAGAGCGATTAGCTCATCTTCACTTGCGCAGGCAATCTTTTCAATTGAGAGAAACTCACTGGCAAGATCGTGAGCTAAATTTTTACCAACTTCTCTTATGCCAAGACCATTAATAACTCTCCACAGTGGGTTATCCTTAGTTGCCGCTATAGCATTTATAATTTTGCCAGGCATAACATTTTGCTCTGGGGATTTTTCAAATCTCTCTGGCCAAATGACTCTAAAATCGTCAACTTCAAGTCGATAAAAATCTGACACGTCGCTCAAAAGCCCCGCATCAATCAACTTATCTATAAGCTCAGCACCCAGACCGTCTATATTCATGCACTCACGGCTCGCCCAATATTTCAAACGCTCAAACTTTTGTGCTGGGCACTCCATCGATATGCACCTAGTTGCCACTTCCCCTTCTATTCGCGTAACGTGACTCCCGCATGCTGGGCAAACCTCAGGCATTTCCCACGCAATAGCATCTTGGCGACGAAGCGATTTAACAGAACCTACGACCTCCGGAATTACGTCTCCTGCTTTGTGCACAATTACAGTGTCACCCACACGTACATCCTTGCGCTTCACTTCATCAAGGTTGTGCAACGTTGCTCTTGACACAACACTTCCCGCAATTCTTACTGGCTCGAGCTCTGCTACTGGTGTTAACACTCCGGTGCGTCCAACTTGCACGACGATGTCTTTTAAGATTGTCGTTTTTTCTTCAGGAGGAAATTTGTAAGCTATTGCCCACTTTGGCGCACGAGAAGTAAATCCTAACCTATCTTGTAGCTCGAAGTTATTTACTTTTACTACTACTCCATCAATTTCATATGGTAAGTCGGACCTCTTGTGCTCACACATATCGCAAAAATTGTGTACTTCACATCTATTTTTTGCAACGGCAACGTCCGGGTTAGTATGAAAGCCTAGTTCTGCGAGTTGAGCAATTAAATCAAATTGACTTTCGCAACCAAAACTAGAATGATCAGCAATAGCATAGATGAAGCTCTTCAAATTACGCGATTCAGTGATTGACGCGTCTTTTTGCCTGAGGGAGCCAGCTGCAGCATTTCTTGGATTAGCAAAGACTTTTTCCTTTTTGCCACTCTTTAGACCTCTATCTATCTTGTCATTTACAATTTGTGCTTCTTCATTTAATGCCTCAAAAGCGTCCTTAGGCATATATATCTCGCCTCGAAGTTCAAAAGTGTCACTTAAGATTATGCGACCATCTGTGTCAATGAGTTTTTTAGGAATGTCGCTAATTGTCATAACGTTGTTTGTAACGTCTTCTCCAACGTTTCCATCACCACGCGTTGATGCAACCCTTAGGTCTCCATCCTCAAAATTAAGCGCGATAGAGGATCCGTCGATTTTGAGCTCGCAGCACATCTCTGGCAAATATCCAAGCTCTTTCTCAACGCGATTCATCCACGCGTCTAGCTCGCCAAAGTCCATCGCGTCATCTAGTGAATACATCCTCGTTTCGTGAGTAACTTTCTCAAAAGTTGTTTGCGCTGCGTGACCTACACTCTTAGTAGGTGAAGTTTGTGAGGAAAGCTCAGGAAATTTGGTTTCAATCTCTTTTAATTCGCGCACCAAGCTATCATAGGCTGCATCGCTCAATTCTGGTGAGTCGAGGCCATAATAGAGATCTTGAGCACGCAAAATCTCTTGTCTTAAAATGTTTGCCCTCTTCTTTGCACTTTCGAAATTCATTACTCAAACCTCGCTCAGTTATCTTTCTTTTAGGTTATAAATGATTATAGACTCAAAAGACAATTAATATCGAAGGGCTGAATTTAAAGTGCATATGTTTGATGATTTTTGCAACCTTGGAAGGAACGACGAATGCTGGTGCGGTAGTGGCAAAAAGTACAAAAAATGCCACTGTGATTTTGATGAGAAGTTGCAAAGTTTATATGATGCAGGGCACAATGTTCCCCCTAGGCAACTAATCAAAACGCAAAAAGATATTGAAGGCATAAAAATTTCATCAAAAGTCAACAGAGGCGCTCTTGATGTTGTTGAACAAAACATATGCGAAGGTTGCACTACGCTTGACATAGATCGGTGGGTTCATGACTACACGTTTGACAATGGAGCTAGGCCAGCACCTCTAAACTATGAAGGCTTTCCGAAAAGCTGTTGCACGT
>CAVFJE010000136.1:0-7649 GCA_963622845.1 Dialister sp. CAG:486 | reverse complement strand
GTGACTTAAATCTTTATACTTAATATTCTAATCTATTTAATCTCTTCAACTTCGATCATATGCTTTACTTTGAAAATCATGCCTCTTGTGCAATCATTGTCAACAATTTCGCTGCTAGAGCCAAGTTTACCAAGTCCAAGTGCTTTAAGAGTAGCTCGCTGCGATGCTTCTCTGCCGATAGGACTTTTAACTAAAGTAACACGAAGATCTTTCTTTTTATCTGCCATGATTACTCACCTTCCTGCACTTGAGTATCTTCAGAGGTGACTGCGACTTCTGCTTCACTTGGTGTGCTAACAACCTCTTCTTTAACTTCTGCTTGAGGCGTAGTAGCAGATTCGCTCTGAACTCTCTCAGTCTCAGAAGCTTTTGCTTTAGTTGATTTACCAAAAATTTGTGATACAGAAATTCCACGTCTGCGAGCAACATCCTCTGGTGACTCCATCAACTTCAATCCCTCAGCAGTTGCTTTGACGAGATTAAGTGCGTTGTTTGTGCCAAGACACTTGGTGATGACATTCTTAACACCAGCGAGCTCCATGACTGCACGAACAGGTCCGCCAGCCATAACACCAGTACCTTGAACAGCTGGGCGAATAAGCACTCTACCAGCTCCATATACGCCAATAATGTCATGCGGAAGAGTTCCTGATTCAGTTATTGGAACTCTAAACATGTTTTTCTTTGCATCTTCGACGCCTTTTTTGATAGCTTGAGGAACCTCTTGAGATTTTCCCATGCCGATGCCAACTTTGCCCTTGCCATCGCCAACTACGACGAGAGCAGAAAGTTGCATTCTACGACCACCCTTGACTGTCTTTGAAACGCGTTTGATTGAAACAACGCGCTCTTCAAGCTCAGGGATGGCGTTTTGTGTTTGATTTTTTCTTTGAGCCATTTGTTCTCCCTAATATCTAAAACTGAAGCCCAGCTTCACGAGCGGCATCAGCCAAAGCCTTAACACGGCCATGATACAGGTTACCGCCTCTATCGAATACTACCTTTTCCACACCTGCTGACTTAGCTTTTTCGCCGATGAGTCTGCCAATTTCAGCAGCACCATCAACTGTGCTTGCCTTCTTGCCAGAGCTCTTAAAGTCAGCACCAAGAGTTCCAACGCCACAAATTGTGACATGAGCTACATCATCGATAATTTGAGCTTCGATATTTGCATTGGAACGAAATACACAAAGCCTTGGCACTTCTGCTGTACCTGAAATCTTGCCACGTACGCGACGATGGCGACGAACAAGACCATTTTGTCTTTTAAGTTGCGATTTTTGCATAATCTCTTACTTACTCCTTTGTCTTGCCCTAATTATTCCTTGCCAGCCTTGCCAGCTTTTCTTCTTACATATTCACCCTCGTAGCGGATGCCCTTGCCCTTATAAGGCTCTGGCTTTCTCCACTTACGAATGTCAGCTGCTACCTGACCAACTTGCTCTTTTGAAGCACCTTTAACGCTGATTTTGTCAGCTTCTGGAACCTCAAAAGTAATACCTTGTGGGCACTTAACAAGCACAGGATGAGAGTATCCGACAGTAAGTTCGATGTCGCTGCCCTTTAGTGCTGCTCTATAACCAACACCTACAAGTTCGAGCTTCTTCTCAAAACCGTCTGTAACGCCAACAACCATATTTGCAAGAAGTGTGCGCGTTAGTCCCCAATAAGCATTAGTTTGTTGTTCTTCATCTTTAGGTGAGCAAATTAGCTGATCTCCCTCATGTTTGACATCAATCACATCTTGGAAGGTGCGAGTGAGCTCTCCGCCCTTGCCTTTGACTGTAACAGTAGAGCCTGAAATATTAATTTCAACTCCGCTTGGAATATCTATTGGCATTTTTCCAATTCTTGACATATTAGTTCACACCTCCTTTTCTTACCAAACATAAGCGATTATCTCGCCACCGACACCAGCTTCTCTGGCATCTCTGTCTGCGAGTAAACCCTTAGATGTTGAAACGATAGCAAGACCAAGACCACCAAGAACTCTTGGGAGCTTGTCTTTTCCTGCATAAATTCTTAGACCTGGCTTAGAGATACGCTTGATACCGCGAATCGTCTTTTCGCCATTTGGACCATACTTAAGATTAATCTTGAGAGTTGCTCTAGGTTGCCCGTCGATAATCTCATAGGATGCTATGAAGCCTTCCTCTTTCAAGACACGAGCAATATCCACGAGCTTTTTGCTCGATGGCAAAGAGGCACTCTCTTTACTAGCAGCCTGCGCGTTTCTGATGCGCGTCAGCATATCTGCTATTGGATCTGTCATTGTCATAAAACTTTTCTCTTCTTTCTTTTTTAATCTGGTTACTTGATGCTTATTTAAGCGGTTCGTCATCGCCCCATAAGCGATGCGCCTTCCAAAAACTAAGTGCCAGCACTGTGCAGTCTAAAAATTCTTCCTACCAAGAAGACTTAGTTACACCTGGCAATTTGCCTTCGTTAGCTAGTTTTCGCAGACAAACTCTGCAAAGACCAAACTTACGATAATAGCCATGCGGACGACCACAACGACTGCAGCGATTGTACGCTCTCGTCGAAAACTTTGGCTTACGCTTGGCTTTGGCAATCATCGATTTTTTAGCCATTAACTTCCTTCTTTCCAAACTTTTTCCTACAAATATATAATCAGATAGATTTAAAAGACTAAATGCATCTGCTTATATCAAAATTAATCATCCTTAAATGGGAAACCTAGACCCTTAAGAAGTGCAAGAGCACCTGCGTTGTCTTTTGATGATGTAACAAGTGTGATGTCCATACCTCTTGTGCGATCGATCTTGTCATAGTCGATCTCAGGGAAAATCAATTGCTCAGTTACACCAAAAGTGTAGTTTCCTCTTCCATCGAAGCTTTTTGTTGAAAGACCTCTGAAGTCTCTAATACGAGGAATTGCAGTTGCAACTAGGCGATCATAGAACTCCCACATGCGATCTCCGCGAAGGGTAACCTTGCAACCGATGGCTTGACCTTCTCTTAGCTTAAAGCTAGCGATTGATTTCTTAGCGCGGCAAATCATAGGTTGTTGACCTGTAATTGTTCGCATATCTTCAACTGCATGATCTAGAATTTTGTGATCTGAAGTTGCAGCTCCAACACCCATGTTGACTACGATCTTTGTAAGGCGAGGAACTTCGTTGACGTTACTTAGTCCGAGCTCTGCCTTGATTGAGTCTCTAACCTCGTTGTAGTACTTCTCTTTAAGTCTTGGCATATCAGCCATTTTAGCTTTCTCTCTTTCTTCTCTTGGTGATTTAAACGCTGAATTCCCGACCCAGCGTCCCTCTTCTAATTAAAGAGGGCCAACGTCTTATTATACGACTAATTACTAATCTATGTCAGCCCCGCATTTTTTGCAAACTCTAATTTTTTTGCCATTGTCATCGCGCCTTCTAGCTGCTCTAGTTTTATTAGAGCACTTAGGGCAAATGAGAGCTACATTTGAAACTTGTAGCGGCGCCTCAACAGTAGAGATGCCACCATTTTGGTTTTGTGGAGTAGGACGATTAGCTTTTCTTACTTGGTTGATTCCCTCAACAACAACTCTGTTAGTTGCAGGAATA
Source organism: Dialister sp. CAG:486 (assembly GCA_963622845.1). Lineage (GTDB taxonomy): Bacteria > Actinomycetota > Coriobacteriia > Coriobacteriales > Eggerthellaceae > CAVFJE01. The sequence goes on along the minus strand of CAVFJE010000136.1, from coordinate 4,083 downwards.
ACGCGCAAAACTTTGCCTCTCTTGCCCTTATCCTTGCCTGCTAGCACCTCGACTTGATCATTAGTTTTAATAGGAAGAACTCTAAACCTGTCATTTTTTAGTCTAGCGTTTGTACCGAATTTAACTGCCATGAGTCTTAATCACGCACCTTTCTAATTTCTTCTCTAGAGAGTCTCTGGTGCCAAAGACACGATTCTCATGTATTTCTTGTCACGCAATTCTCTGGCGACTGGGCCAAAAATACGTGTTCCACGAGGTGTTCCATCTGCGTTGATAAGAACGCAAGAGTTCTGATCGAAGCGAATGTATGATCCGTCATCGCGTCTTACTTGATTTTTTGTGCGAACGATAACGCATCTGACGACCTCGCCTTTTTTAACATTGCCATGCGGAATAGCTTCCTTGACACTGCAAATGATGACATCACCAATTCCGGCATATCTTCTCTTAGAGCCACCGAGAACCTTGATGCATTGCACTTTGCGAGCGCCTGAGTTGTCAGCTACTTGCAAGTATGATTGCATTTGTATCATTTTTAATTACCTGACCTTATCTACCTTGAGTTAAAAATAATCATTTTATAAATACATAAAAGAGGATTATTTGGCCTTCTCGATGATGTCTAAAAGACGCCATCTCTTCTTCTTTGAAAGTGGACGAGTCTCAGTGATGTGCACTCTGTCCCCTACTCCACACTCATTGTTTTCATCATGAGCGTGATACTTCTTTGTTGTAGTCATCATCTTTCTGTAAACTGGATGTGGTTTGTCGGACTTAACTGCAACAACTATAGTTTTATCACATGCGGCACTAACAACCGTACCGCTACGCACCTTTCGAGCATTGCGCTCTGGAGCTTGTGTGTTTGTCATAATCTCTTATCTCCTTTATTATTTTTGCGCACTTAGCTCTCTTGCTCTCATCTCAGTGAGAATGCGAGCAATGTCTTTTTTAACTCTAGAAGCTTCAGCTGTGTTGTTGATTTGGCTTGTAGCCATCTGAAAGCGCAGGTTGAACAGCTCACTGCGTGAGTCCTTTAGTTTGGCTTTCAAATCTTCAGCTGAAAGTTCTTTAACCTCAGATGCCTTCACTTAAGCCTCCTTGCTAACGATTTTGCACTTTACAGGAAGCTTCATAGAAGCTAGTCTTAGAGCTTCTTTAGCAACCTCTTCTTCAACGCCTTCAATCTCGAACATGATGCGACCAGGTTTAACAACAGCTACCCAATACTCAGGAGCTCCCTTACCTTTACCCATACGAGTTTCTGCTGGCTTTTTTGATATAGGCTTGTCTGGAAAAATCGTAATCCAAACACGTCCGCCTCTTTTCATGTGACGAGTCATCGCAATACGAGCAGCCTCGATTTGTCTATTTGTAATCCAATGACGCTCTGTTGTTGCTAGACCATAAGAGCCAAAAGACAATTTTGTGCCACCCTTTGCGTTGCCTCTCATTGAGCCACGCTGCACTTTTCTATGCTTAACGCGTCTTGGCAATAACATTATTTCTGCCTCCTGTCTGAATTGTTGCGACGATTACGAGGACGTGAATCGTCTCTGCGTCCAGAACCTTCAAGTGCTGGGTCGCTATACTTTTGACCTGGCATAACATCACCATGATAAACCCACACTTGTATACCGATTGCACCCATTTGGGTGTTTGCGATTGCAAATCCAAAATCGATCTTTGCACGAAGAGTTTGAAGAGGAACTCTACCCTCTCTGTACCACTCGCGTCTGCTCATCTCGGCACCGCCAAGACGTCCACTGCATTGAATTCTGATGCCTTCAGCACCTGACTTAATCGCGCTTTGAACAGCTTTTCTCATAGCTCTTCTAAAAGCGACTCTGCCTTCTAGTTGCTCTGCAATAGACTTTGAGATGAGATTTGCATCAATCTCTGGTCTTCTAATCTCGAGCACATCAACGCTAACTTTACCATTGGCAACCTTTTGGAGCTTCTTTCTCAAAATCTCGATGTCAGCACCTTTTTTGCCGATAATGACGCCAGGACGTGCAGTTGTAATCGTTACGTTTACAGCATCGCCCTCACCTGTACGCTCAATGTCGATCTTTGACACTGCAGCACTTGCGAGCTCCTTTTCAAGAAACTCTCTGATTTTCAAATCATTCTCGAGAAGAGTAGCATAGTTCTTGTCAGCATACCATCTGCTCTTCCAATTCTCTGTAATTCCGAGTCTAAAGCCTGTAGGGCATACTTTCTGACCCATTATTTCTCCTCCTTCGTGCTTGCTACAGTAATCTTGATGTGCGAAGTGCGCTTGTTGATGCGGCTTGCACTACCTTTTGCACGAGGACGGATGCGCTTTAGCGTCGGTCCCTCATCAGCTGTTGCCACCTTGACGTAAAGTGAACTCTCTGGCAAATCGTGATTGTTAACTGCATTTGCGATTGCACTGTTGAGAGTCTTTAGAACAGTCTCAGCAATAGCTCTCTCACTGAAGAGCAAAATTTCTCTTGCTCGCTCAATATCTTTGCCACGGATGAGATCGATGACAATTCTTGCCTTGCGTGGTGAGACGCGAACAAATTTGCTTGTTGCACTAACCTCTGTCATGTTTTTTTCTGCCACTTTCACTCACCCCCTTATTTCTTCTTGTCCGCACTGTGACCGCGGAATGTTCTCGTTGGAGCAAATTCTCCAAGTTTGTGACCTACCATTGATTCTGTAATGTATACAGGAACGTGCTTTCTTCCGTCATGAACTGCGATAGTGTGACCTACCATTTCAGGAAAGATTGTTGAAGAGCGGCTCCATGTCTTGATGACATTTTTTTCGTTCTTCTCGTTCATTTCTTGAATTCTGCCCAAGAGACGCAGTTCAACGAAAGGTCCTTTTTTTAAACTTCTGCTCAAAATAATCTCCTAATTCTGATTAACTGCGCTATTTCTTGCGACGACGGATAATAAGCTTCTGTGAAGCTTTCTTCTTATTTCTTGTACGCTGACCTTTAGCTGGCTGACCCCAAGGTGAAACAGGATGACGTCCTGCCGTCTTGTTCTTGCCTTCACCACCGCCATGTGGATGGTCAACAGGATTCATAACTGTACCTCTAACGGTTGGTCTAATGCCCTTCCAGCGATTTCTTCCTGCTTTACCAATCTTAATATTTGCATGCTCAGCATTACCAACCTCACCAACGGTTGCTTTGCAAGTTAGAAGCACTCTTCTCATCTCACTTGATGGCATACGAAGGATTGCGTATTTGCCTTCTTTACCCATGAGCTGAATTGAAGCACCTGCACTTCTTGCCATGCTAGCACCTTTGCCAGGTTGAAGTTCTACACAATGAATTAGTGTACCAACTGGAATCTTCTCTAGTGGAAGTGCATTTCCAGGCTTGATGTCAGCCTCAGGACCGCTCTCGATAACATCGCCAACCTTCACACCTTTAGGTTGAATGATGTAGCGCTTTTCGCCGTCAACATAATGAAGCAAGCAAATGCGTGATGTACGATTTGGGTCATACTCAACAGTTGCAACCTTAGCTGGAACACCATCTTTGTTGCGCTTAAAATCGATCACTCTATATCTAGCGTGATTTCCGCCACCCTTGTGACGGCATGTAATGCGACCATAGTTGTTGCGTCCTGCTTTCTTTGGCTTCTTAGCTAGAAGCGATTTTTCAGGCTTTGAGGTTGTGATGTCCTCAAAGTCAGAAACCATTTGAAAGCGTCTGCCTGGGCTGGTCGGCTTGTAATTTCTAATGCCCACAGATCTTCTCTCTTTCTTCTCTTGACCTTCAGTTTTATTTGTCTCTCAACATTCAAAAAATTTGCAAGCTCCGACACAAACAAATTTCTTTCATGAGCAAACTTCTTTGAACTTTAGGTCCCTCTTACTCAAACGATAAACGATGGCCGATTTTTGGTGAGCAAAAGAGGCTCTCACCTCGACTCCGTCTATCCACGCGTCCGGGGGTGTCTATCCCCTTACCGAAGACGCGACTATCAATTTTACCATAAAAAATGCCCATATAGACAATTAAATTTCTCTCGTTTAAATTCATGCCTGGCAACAATTTTGATTTAACTTTCGTTGTAAAAAATGTGCTATTTAACA
>CAVFJE010000135.1:0-8171 GCA_963622845.1 Dialister sp. CAG:486 | reverse complement strand
ACATAGTGACGATAGCGTCCAACAAGATTAATCTAGATTGGTGGACTATTTTCTTTAGAGCGATACTATGTAATATTTTAGTTTGTTTGGCAGTCTATATTGCGTATGCAGGAAAATCTGTTGCCGATAAAGTTTTAGGCATTTTCTTGCCAATAGCGGGTTTTGTGACTTGCGGCTTTGAGCACTGTGTAGCGAACATGTTCTTTTTGCCGATGGGGCTTGTTTGCGACAGCGCATCTCTCAACTTGCAAGGGATTTTATGGAACCTTTCAGCTTCCATTCCCGGAAACATTGTCGGGGGCTCTATTTTCGTCGGATTAATTTATTGGCTTATCTATTCGAAGAAGTTAAAAATGTTTGAATATTGATGCCTGTCATCTTTTTTGTAGGACGAATGTTCAATTAACGCCTATCTTTTGGTTTTAGCAAATTGACAACTGCAAAATAATCTCCTAGCTCGTAACTTTTCTGATGCCTGTCATGAATTAAAGGGACGCTTGTTTATTTATTGATTACTGACGACCATCCAATTTCTGGTTAAAGTGTTACCTCTTGGGTGAAAATTCAAATAAATTTTGGAATTTTTGTTTTACTAAAATGTCGATTCTAACAAAGTAAAAGGATTTGTGAAAAATAGGACAGAACAAATGATTAATAATAAGCATTTGTTTATAGAACGTATAGGAATTTGAATTTTATTTTTCCCTGTAAAATTTACCCCCCCCCCTTAATGTAACAAATGTGGTACTATTATAAAGTATTTATGTAACAGTTGTGTAGTTTTCTACAAAAGGGGGCAATTATGAAGCCGAAATTACATCACTATTGGCAGAAATTGTTTGCTATTACAATTACTGCTATTCTGGTTTTGACAGGAGCTAGCATTCTGTCAAACAACTTTGGAAAGTCTGCTATTGCAGACGCAAATGGTACTGACAATTCAGCATCAACACAATTCGTACTTAAACTCAAAAAGACCGGTTATACAACCGGAACTACAGCTTCACTTGATAGAGAGGTTAATTCTGATGGTGAAGCCCTTTATTCCAGCAATGACCATGTCATTTTGAAGTGGAAGGGAGTTGCTGTTGGTAACGACTTCATAATTCCTACAACTGTAAGGTATGGGAACGTAACTAAATCTGTTACAGATTTGATCTCTAATAGTAATTTCCAGTCCCTTAATAGCGAATATCAAAGACGCATGAACTCTTATGGTGCAATTGCCGAATATGACACTATAAAAAGTTATTTAACGCAAGAGCACTCAGTTGACCTTGGAAGTGCTATTGCCCAAGGCGACGTTACAGTTGAGTACATGAGGGTTAGCCCAGTGTATCGTATGTATAACATGATCACAAGTGAGCACCTCTTCTCGACAAATAAGACTGAATATGACACCTTTGTTGAAAAGGGCAAAAGTGATTCAGACTTCTGGATTGGTGAAGGTGTTAATTGGCTTGCACCTTATGACTCCACAACTACAGTACAACGTCTTTATAATGCAGCCCTTGGTGCAATGGGTCATTCATCACACTACTACACATCAAATACAACAGAGATGAATACCCTAATCAATCAACATGGATGGACAAGCGATGGAGCAGCTAACTCTTTTGGTAGCTCCGGTGATGTAGCAATTTATACATGTTACAACGAAGCTTTGGGAAGTGCACACCACTACACTTCTTCAAAATCAGAATGGCAAGGGCTTGCTCAACATGGATGGGCACTAGAGGAAGATAAGAATCTACCAAATGGTAACTTCAATGGCGTACTTGGTACGGCTTGGAGTTTTTCTAATAATTTCTACACTGTAAAACATAATCTTCAAAACCTAGATGGTTCTTATATGACTTATGCAAGTCAAGCAGTTGCTGGCGTTGCAAACTCAAGAACCGCAGCTCAAGCACTATCAATCCCTGGATTCAAATGTTCCAAGATTCCAAGTGCAACGATTAATGCAAACAATTCAACAACCCTAACTATTAACTACACTAGAGAAAACTATACGATTAATTTTGATACACAAGAAGGATCAACTCTTGATCCTATAACTAACGTCAAGTTTGGAGATAAGCTCTCATCTCCTGCCACAACACCTATCAAGGACGGATACACATTTAAGAATTGGTCACTAGATAGTGCTGGAACTTATCCAATTGATTTGACTAACACTACAATCACAATGCCTGTTGGTGGCATTACTCTTTATGCACAATACGAGAAGAATCCTGAAATTTTCTATACTGTCACATTTGATGATGATCAAGGAAATATGAGCACAGAGAAGATTCAAAGCGGTAGTCTCGTTACTAAACCATCGACTAATCCTTCAAAGAGCGGATATAAATTTGATGCTTGGTACACAGATAAATCTGGTGCTGGCACAAAGTGGAACTTTGAGACGATGATCGTTGGATCTGATATGACGCTTTATGCAAATTATCACAAAATTGCAACTGGGGAGACAGACGCATCTGGAGATGCTACGATCGTTGATCCTTCGACTCAAGAGTCGCTCACAATTCATGTAACTTATGTGGACGGCGAGCAAACAAAGGTGATGTCTGGCGCTAAGATTGAGATTATTGAGGGCGAGGGCGTTGTCGTTGAAGCTACCGCAGATGCTGCAAAAAAGACAATCTTTACTACAGTTAAAGATAGTTCTGGAACTTATAAGAAGGGAATGAGTGTTTCTGCAACAGATGCTGATGGAAACGATCGTGGCTCAAGGGTGACAGATGACAATGGCAATGTTTCATTTGAAGCAACAACGAGCAAGACTGATGAAAGTGGTCAAGCTAAACCTTTCGACCCAACTAACACAACGAAGTCACTTCTTGTAACGGTTACATATAAGGCAAATTCTTCGCAAACTAGCAAGTCTACACCTTTAAGCGACGCTATGGTAAGCGTTGATAAGCAAGGTAATATCGAGGTAGATTTGCCAGAGGTAGCACTTGGCAAAGATGTCAATGTTAACGTTAAGCTTGACAACGTTGCACAGAGCAATAGAAGTGTCACTGTTAAAGATTCAACAGGTAATAATCGTGGCACTAATACTACAGACGAGAGTGGAGATGTAGAATTTAAGGCAAATAGAGCTATGACAGATAGCTCTGGTGTTGCAACACCAACAGATCCTAGCGATCAAAATGCATTGCTAACTGTTAAAGTTACTTATAAATCAAACACAGGCGACCAACCACTAGCAGGGGCTAGCGTTACTATCGATGAAAGTGATGGTAGCGTTTTTGTACTTGGCACAAGTGAGGCAAAAGCCCAAGAGGTGACAGTTACAATCACTAAGGGCACGACGCCAATTCAAGGAAGAAGTGTTACATTCTACGACGAAGATTTTTCTAGAGGCTCAAAGCAGACAAACGCTAAAGGCCAAGCAATCTTTGATGCAACTTCAGGCAACACTAATGGCGAAGGAAACATTGAGCTTGTCGACCCTTCTCAAAATGGAAACGATGTCTATGACAAGCTAATTAACGTCAACGTATCTTATAAAATCACTGACGACACTTACGAGGCTCTTGAAGGAGCAAAAGTTGAACTTGGATCCACAGGTGTTGTATATGTAAGCGGAACACCGGATTCAAAAGGTAAGGATGTCAGAGTTACAGTTACTAAAGAAGGCGTTGGGCTCGATCGCAAGCAAGTAGTCTTCTACGATGACGACGCAATGTTGCGAGGTGTACAAACTACAGAAAATGGAGGAATTGCTGACTTCCCAGCAAGCAAAGGTCAAACTGACACAGAGGGCACAGCTACTCCAACTGATCCTAGCAACAACAATGCACTTCTAACTGTTAAGGTACTTTGGGATGAAGGTGGCAATGATGGTGATATGCTACCTCTAGAAGGAGCAACTGTTGAGGTTCGCACCAGTGGCGAAATTACAGTATCAGTACCTAGTGATGCAAAGTATAGAAATGTTGAAGTTTGGGTAATGAAGGGGAACACACCTGTCAAACAAAGACTAGTTTATCTATTAGATGAGAATTGGGAAAATTTGGCAAGTGAAAAGACTGATGATTCAGGATGTGCGTCTTTCCAAGCAAGCAAACGTAATACAAACTCTGCAGGCGGTGTAGAAGTTGTAAATCCACTCGACAATCTTACCTATAGAGTCTATGTAACATACGATGAGACTGGTGCTGAGTTTGACAAGAAAACGTCAATCAATATAGCTCAAGTTCCATTGGCTGAAGCTGAAATTTCCTTTGATGACAATGGAGAGTTAAATGTAAAAACGCCTGACGCTGCAAATGGCAGAAGTGTAACGGTACAAGTAACACAAAATAATAGAGGCGCTCATGGTATTTGGGTCATTGTTAAAGAGGACTCTGGTGCTCATAGAGGAAGAAATGTTACAGATTACCAAGGTTATGCTTATTTCAAGGCAAATTCTGGTCAAACAGATATTGACGGAAATGCAAATCCAATTGATCCTTCTCAAACTGGAACAGATAAAAAGATTGATGTTAAAGTTGAGTACGATGACAATGGCGAATATTGGCCAGTTTACGGTGCAACAGTAACTGTTTTTGACTCTGGAGAGCTAACAGTTAATGGCACAAGTGAGACGTATCAAAAAGATGTCAAAGTTACAGTAACAAGATATGGTGCAGGTCTTCAAAAATGGGTTACATACATTGATTCAAATTCGAAGACAAGGGATAGAAAACAGACTGATTCAAAGACTGGTGTCGTTGAGTTTAAGGTTACAACTTCCACAACAGATAGTGCAGGAAGTGCAACTCCAATAGATCCAGCAGATAATCAAGAGCTTAAAGTTGTAATTACATACAAAGATGGCGAAGATGTTAAGTCGCTGCCAGGTGCTCGAGTTGAAGCTGTTAAGAATGCAAGCAGTTTAACCATACTAAATATTACAGATTCAAACAGTATTGCGACAGGCAAAGATGTAACAGTCTATGTTACAAAGGGTGGCAAATCAGTCAAAGACATGAGAGTAGATCTCATGGTCGGCGATGTTGATAGGGGTTATCAAAACACTAACGAGGGAGGTTTTGCTTACTTCTTAGCTAGCAGCGGAATAACTGGAAGCAATGGAAGTGTTGATGCAGTTGACCCAAGTATGCCTGATGCTGACAATACTCTAACTGTAAAAGTACAGCATAAAGCTGATGGCACTTATCAAAACCTAGAAGGTGCGACTATATCAATTAGCAACGATGGCGAGATTTCTGTTGATGCTCCCACTCAAGCAAAAGGCAATGATGTTTTAGTCACTGTCACAAAGAAGAGCGATGGAACTGCTCAAGTAAATAGAGTTGTTAATCTGATCGCTGGTGGCGATGATAGAGGGGCTAAAACTACTGATGCAAAGGGCCAAGCTGAGTTCTTTAAATCTAGTGGTACAACTGGAACAGGCGGAATTCTAACACCAGTTGATCCAACACAACCTGGACAAAGTGATGCTGACAAGACTGTGGCTGTTAAAGTTTCGTATCGCGTTGACAATGATTACAAGCCTCTAGTAGGTGCTAATGTCGAGATTAACTCTAATGGCAAAATTAGTGTCGAGGCACCGATTGCCGCTAAAGCTAAAGACGTCCTAGTAAATGTCACTAAAGATGGCGCAGCACTAGAGAATAAAGAGGTCACGCTTACATGCGATAAAAGTGCAAGAGGCACAAAATCAACTGACGCAAATGGTGATGCAGAGTTCCCAGCAAATGGTGGAACAACAGGTGAGAGTGGTGTAGTAACACCTGTTGATCCTAGCCAACCTGGTGGAGATGATAGCGAAAAACTAGTTAATGTGGCTGTTGAATATAAGGCAGATGGCACAAATTACGTGCCCCTAAATGGAGCTGTTATCACAATAGATGACAAAGGTGTAGTTTCAATTAACGCTCCAAAAGACGCTCTTGGCAAAGATGTCAAGGTTACATTAAAGAAAGAAAGCGACTCAACTCCTTTAGCTGGCAAAGTAGTCAACTTATGCGTAGGGGAAGAGGATAGAGGAAGTGGAATAACTAACGAAAGTGGTGTTGCAGAATTTGCGAAATCGCAAGGCACAACAGGCGAAAGTGGAATTGTCACGCCTGTTGACCCAAGTCGATCAGAAAGTGATGATAAAGACAAGACTGTCGCTGTGAAAGTAACCTATAAGGCAGATGGTGCTAATTATGTGCCTCTAGCTGGTGCGCAAGTTAGCATTGATAATCAAGGCAAAGTTAATGTTGAGGCACCTGAAAGTGCTAAAGGCAAAGATGTTGCTGTTAATATTTCGAAAAATGGTAGCGCTGTTCAAGATAAGGAAGTAACGCTCACAGCGGTCAGTGATCCACGTGGCACTAAGAAGACCGATGAGCAAGGCAATGCCGAGTTCCCTGCAAATGGTGGTACTACTGGCGAGAGTGGTGTGATTACTCCAATTGATCCATCTGACAACAACAATTTGATCTCGATTAAGGTTGAATATAGAGCAAATGGTGAAACTTATGAAAATCTGGTCAACGCTGATGTTGTAGTCAATGACAAGGGTGAAGTAAGCGTTGTTGTACCTGCAACAGCGACTGGCAAAGATGTGAAAGTTACAGCTTCGAAAGATGGAGTTGGAATTGAAAAGCTTGTTTCTTTAAGTGAAAAGGAAACGCAAAACGACAGAGGTTCAAAGACAACTGATGCGACTACTGGTGTAGCTGAATTCTTAGCAACTACTGGTACTACTGGAACAGACGGTACAGTTAAACCTACAGATCCAACGCAAAGTGGAACTGACAAGTCTGTCTCTGTTTTTGTCACCTACGATCACGATAGCAATAGCGAGACAGCAGAAGTTCCTCTAGCTGGGGCAATTGTCTCTTTTGCTGAAGATGGCAAAGTAACAGTTTCGGCACCTGCTCTTGCTAAAGGCAAAGATGTAACAGTAAAACTTACTAAAGACAACAATCCAATCAAGGACAGATCGGTAACTCTCACTGTGGATGGTGCACAAAGAGGCACTACAAACACAGATGACAAAGGTGTTGCTAAATTCCCGTCAAACGGTGGTGCAACAGGAACAGACGGCATAGTTACTCCAATTGATCCGACAGATAAAGACTCTCTCTTAACTGTTTTGGTTGAGTACAAAGAATCTTCTGGATATAAAGCTTTGAGTGATGCAAAAGTTGAAGTTAGCGAAAATGGACAGATTAACGTTACAGCTCCTGCAACTACAGATGACAAAGATGTTAGGGTGACTGTTAAGAAGGGTGACGTTGCTCAAGAAAACAGAGTAGTTAAGGTAACCAAGAGTGACGGCAACATAAGAGGCATCAAAGCAACTGACGCATCTGGCATTGCTGAGTTCTTAGCTAATGCTGGTACTACTGGAGATAAGGGTGAGGCAACTCCAATTGATCCAAGTGATTCGAATAAAAAGCTCACCGTCAAAGTTGAGTACAAGAAAAACGACGCTTACAGTGCACTAGAAGGTGCTCAAGTAAGTGTTGAGAAGAGTGACGGTGCAATTTCTGTTATAGGCACACAAGTTGCTAAAGGCAGGGATGTCAAGGTAACAGTCAACGATGAGTCTGGCAACGGAATTGATGACAAATCTGTAACTTATAGCGACTATGATGGCATTTTGAGAGATACTTTAAAGACTGCAACTGTTGACAATGTTAAAGGCGTTGTAGAATTCAAGGCAACAACAAGCACGACAGGTGAGAGCGGTAGTGCAACTCCAATTGATCCAACTAGAGGGGAAGGCAAGCGACTTTTAACTGTAGTTGTAGACTACAAAGACACGACTGCGACTGAATATATACCTCTATCTGGCGCAAAAGTAAGCGTTGACACAGAAAATGGAAACATCTCGATTGACGCACCTAATAAGGCAGTTGCAAAAGATGTTAGAGTTCGTGTAACACAAGATGACGTGGCAATTAATAACAAGTCTGTAACGCTGAGAGTTGATAGTGCAAATCGTGGAGTTCAAAGCACTGACGAGAGCGGTTATGCTTACTTCTCAGCACAACGTGGTACGACTGGCAGTGACGGAAGTGTTTCACCAGTTGATCCATCTAAAGAAAATGAAGTTATCAATGTAAAGGTTGAGTACAAGGCTGACGGACAAACTTATTCTGCACTAGAAGGAGCTGTCGTTTCTGTAAATGAGAGCGGTGAAGTTAATGTAGTGG
>CAVFJE010000134.1:4710-7614 GCA_963622845.1 Dialister sp. CAG:486 | reverse complement strand
AAATAGCAAAGCAGTACAATTGTGCAATAAGGATCGGCGTTAATGCAGGTTCTCTTGACAAAGAGATTTCAAAGAGAAGTGATCTTAGCCATGCACAAAAACTTTCTCTCTCAGCTACTCAATACCTAGATTTTATGACTGGAGAGTGCAACTTTCATAACTTGGTTGTCTCAATTAAAGCTCACGATGTGATGACATGTGTTGAGGCTAATCGAGATTTTGCTAAGCAACACGGTGACGTTCCGCTTCATATTGGGATTACCGAGGCAGGAACCACATTTCAAGGACTAATTAAGTCAGCGAGTGGCATTGGCATATTACTTTCAGAGGGCATTGGTGACACAATTAGAATTTCTCTTACTGATGAGCCAGAAGTTGAAATTAGGGCAGCTTGGGGACTTTTGAGTGCTCTTGGACTTCGCCGCCGTGGAGTAGAGCTTATCAGCTGTCCAACTTGTGCAAGAACGGAAGTTGACATCGTTGGCATTGCTAAAGAGGTCGAGAAGATGTTATCAAAGGTCGACAAGCCAATTAAGGTTGCCATTATGGGCTGTGTAGTTAATGGTCCAGGAGAGGCCGGTGATGCTGATGTTGGAGTTGCATGCGGAAAAGGATGTGCTACGCTTTTCAAGCATGGTAAGATAATTAAGAAAGTTCAAGAGAGCGAAATTTTGGACGCTTTGATGAGCGAGATTTCAAATTTATAGCGAAAGGGAATTACAAGGGTCAAGTTATGGCTAATATTTTTAAGGCAGGCATGCTTTATGCACCAACGGTGAAAGAAACTCCTAATGATGCTGACATTCAATCGCATAGATTGTTGCTCAGAGCTGGCATGATTAGAAAGTCGGCTTCAGGTATATATACATTTTTGCCACTTGGTTATCGAGTGCTAAAAAAAATCGAAAATATAATCAGAGAAGAGATGGATGCAATCGGTGCTCAAGAAATATTGATGCCTGCACTTCAAAGTGCTGATATTTGGCATGAATCTGGTAGATGGAATGACTATGGTCCAGAATTGATGCGATTGACAGATAGACATGACAATGAGTTTTGTTTAGGACCTACACATGAAGAGTTGATCACAAGCTTAGTGAAAAATGAGCTAAATTCCTACAAGCAACTTCCAACCACGCTCTATCAAATTCAAGTTAAATTTAGAGATGAGATTAGGCCAAGATTTGGGCTTTTGAGATCAAGAGAGTTCATCATGAAGGACGCTTATTCTTTCCATGACTCTCAAGAATCTTTGCAAAAGACATACGACGAGATGAGTGAAGCTTATGGCAGAATATGTGAGCGTTGTGGTCTGGAGTGGCGAGGTGTTGAGGCTGACTCTGGTCAAATTGGCGGAAAGGTCACAACTGAGTTTATGGCTTTGGCACAAACGGGTGAAGCTGAACTTGTTCATTGTAGCTGCGGTTATGCTGCAAATATCGAAGCGGGCGAGTGCATCGCGCATCCAACGATGCTCGACTGCGAAAAGATGGAGAAATTTGAGACTCCGGGCGTGCACACTATTGAAGAGCTAGCTAATTTCCTAGGTGTACCAGAGTCTTCAACGGTAAAAGCGCTCTCGGGCAAGGGCGAAGATGGCAACATTTATGTGTTGTTTGTTCCTGGAGATCATGAAGTTAACGAAGTTAAAGCTGCTAAAGTTATCTCTGGCTTTGAAATTTTAAGTGACGAAGAGATGGAAGAGATAGGCTTGCCTAAAGGATCGATGGGCTGTGTTGGCTTGCCCAAAGGTGTAAAAATTGTAGCTGATCGCTCGCTTCAAAATATAGAGCAATGGGTGGTTGGTGCAAATGAAGATGGATACCACATAAAAGGTGCACGATTGGGAATCGACTTTAATGTGGATGCATGGAGCGATTTGTGTGTTGTAAAACCTGGAGATTCTTGTCCTGTTTGCAACAAATCTCTTAGCGGTGATCGCGGTATTGAGGTAAGTCAAGTGTTCCAATTGGGCAAAAAGTATTCAGAGTCTATGAATGCAAAATACCTCGATGAGTCTGGCAAACAACAAAGTTTTTTGATGGGTTGTTATGGCGTAGGAGTTACGCGTACGCTTGCTGCAATCGTCGAGCAACACAACGATGACAATGGAATTATTTGGCCGACATCTGTTTGCCCTATGCATCTTTGTATCATTTCAATTGGGGACGACGACAATGTTGTTGAAGCGTCAAATAAAATTGCAAAAGAGGCTTGCGATTTGGGTTTCGATGTTGTGCTAGACGATAGAGCAGAGAGACCAGGAGTTAAATTTGCTGACAGTGATTTGATCGGATATCCACTCTGCGTTGTTGTTGGCAAAAGAGGGCTTGAAAATGGCGAAGTTGAAATAAAGGTTCGCAAGACTGGAGAGAGGACAAATGTGGCATTATCTCAAGCAGCTAGTTATATAGAAGAGACGCTAAGTACACTCTAAATTATGCGTAAAACACCTGATAATTTAATATTCGGTAAACATTCGATTTTTGAAGCAATCGAGTCAAGTCTTAAAGTAGAAGAGATTTGGACTTGTTGCTTTGACGAAATCAAAAGTTCAATTCCAAAGAGCATTTCAATTAATAAAGTCACAAGAGGTGCGCTTGATAAATTATCGGGAGGAGCGAAACATCAAGGTATAGTCGCAAGAGTGCAAGCTTATAAGTATTGTGAGATCGAAAATATTATCGAAAGTTCAAAAGAAAAGAGCAGCGACCTCATAGTTGTGTGTGATCACATTTCAGACGTGCATAACTTGGGCGCAATTATTCGCAGTGCTGAGTCGGTTGGTGCAAGTGGGGTTGTTATTGAGAATGCCCGAAGTGCTTGTGTTACGCCGACCGTTTATAAGACTTCTGCAGGAGCTGTCAATCATATGAAGATTGCAAAAGTGGCAAACGTCAATCA
>CAVFJE010000134.1:0-4700 GCA_963622845.1 Dialister sp. CAG:486 | reverse complement strand
GGGTATTGGGTTATTGGTGCCTCTGAGCATGCAAGTTGTAACGTTTGGGAAGCAGATCTTGCGGGCAGAATTATCCTTGTTCTAGGCAATGAAGAGAAGGGAATATCAAAATCAGTTTTGTCAAATTGTGATGATACTTTTAAGCTCCCTCAAATTGGCAAGATTTCTTCTCTAAATGTTGCTCAAGCTTCAACTGTATTTATGTATGAATGGGTTCGCCAAAATGTCAACAATTAAGAAAATTTTAATTGTGGATGGATATAACGTCCTTAGAACTCAGGAGCGCTATTCGAATATTGTTCAACCAGATTGGATAGACAATCCTTACAATCATGCACGAGATAGCTTGATAAATGACATTATGACGTATATGGACTCGAGCACTCATGGTGTCCTCGTCTTCGATGGTGCAAAAAATGATTTTAGCGAAGGGTTGCCAAAAAAGCTAGGTTCGCTAGAGATTATATTTTCTCGTTTTGGTGTTGATGCGGACCAAGTTGTAATCGATGTAGCTTCTAAATATAAGGCTCAAGAGGTTGCAATTACGGTTGTGAGCAGTGATGCGGACGTACAAAATTCTGTAATGGGTAGAGGAGTCGTTCGGATGTCCGCACGCGATTTTGTGCGTGAAGTTGAAGAAGTTACCAATGATGTCGAAAGTTCTTGTAACACAGGTCAAATTGCACATGCTACCGTTAAAAATTCCATCAAAAAAGATGTATTAGCAAAATTGATTGAACTTAGGGATAGCATCTAATTTAATGATTGACCTTTGTATTGATATAGGCAATACTGACATTTGTGCAGGAGTTTTTCAAGAAACAGAGCTGCTAGATCATACGCGTTGTTCTTCCAATATAGATGCAAGCCAATTTTTTGAAGAAGGTCCAACTTACCAATATGACAGAGCCATCATAGCTTCTGTCGTGCCTGATGTTACGCAAAATTGGATTGCGGAAATCAAGGCAAGATATGGCATAGACGCAATCCTTTGTAGCGCCAAATTTGTGGGCGATCTATTAAATATGAACGTCGATGATCCAAATTCAGTCGGCGCTGACAGGATTGCAGACGGTGTAGCTGCAAAACACATCTATGGCAACAATTGCATAGTTGTTGATTTTGGAACTGCAACAAATATCGAATATATCGATGAAAATGGTGTTTTTCAAGGTGGAATTTTCGCACCTGGTATATGGTCAGGCATGAAGGGGCTAGAAAACGCTGCTGCGAAATTGCCAAATGTTAGAATTGAGGTTCCACAATGTCTTTTAGGCAAAAATACTGTTGATGCTATACAGTCTGGAATCATTTATGGTGAGGCATGTAGGGTAGATGGGCTAGTCTTTCGCTTGATTGAAAAGTTTGGAAATAAAGGTCAAATTGAAGTAATCGCAACAGGGGGGTTTTCTCCAATAATGTATGATATATGCAGGTGTTTTACCGTTCACGATAATCTGCTTACATTAAAAGGTTTAGAGATTATAATTGACACGCACTTTTAAATCAATTCTATTAATTTGTTTAAATCAGGAGGGACCAAATGTCAGATTATAAGAGTGATATTGAGATAGCTCAAGAGTGTAATCCACAAGATATTGTTGATGTCGCAGCAAAGGTGGGAATTGACAAGGAGCATCTTCAGCTCTATGGTAACAAGATTGCGAAAGTTGACCTAAATTATGTTCGCAAGATGTGGGATAGTGGCAATCATGGCAAGCTTGTTTTGGTGAGTGCCATCAATCCGACTCCAGCAGGAGAGGGTAAGACTACAACAACTGTAGGACTAACTGATGCGCTGGCAAGAATTGGCAAAAAATCCGCTTGTGCACTACGCGAACCTTCACTTGGACCAGTCTTTGGAATAAAGGGCGGTGCTGCAGGTGGCGGCTACTCTCAAGTTGTGCCAATGGAGAACATAAATCTTCATTTCACAGGTGACTTCCATGCAATTGGTGCTGCAAACAATCTTTTAGCTGCATTGATTGACGCTCATATTCAAAATGGCAATGAGCTAGATATTGATGTCAAAAATATCACTTGGAAGAGAGTTGTAGACATGAACGATCGTCAGCTCAGAAACATAGTTTGCGGCCTTGGAGGAGCAGCTCATGGTGTTCCAAGAGAAGATGGTTTTGACATCACAGTCGCAAGTGAAGTCATGGCGATTTTCTGTCTTGCTACAGACATTACAGACCTCAAAGAGAGACTTGGAAATATCATCATTGGTTATAGCAGAAGTGGCAATCCTGTCTATGCTCGTGATCTTAAGGCTCATGGTGCTATGGCTGCACTTCTTAAAGACGCAATTTCACCTAATTTAGTTCAAACGCTCGAAGGCAATCCTGCATTTGTCCATGGAGGCCCTTTTGCTAACATTGCTCATGGATGCAATTCTGTTACTGCAACAAGAGCAGCACTTGCTAATTCTGAGTATTGTATAACCGAAGGCGGCTTTGGCGCTGACCTTGGTGCTGAGAAGTTCTTGGACATCAAGTGCCGCCTAGCTGACTTAAAGCCAGATGCCGTTGTGATCGTTGCAACAGTTAGAGCGCTTAAGTATCATGGTGGCGTTGCAAAGAGTGATCTTAATGGCGAAAACGTTGAGGCGCTAAAGGCAGGTTTGCCAAACTTGATGCAACACATTGACAATGTTCACAACGTATTCAAGCTGCCTTGTGTTGTTGCGATCAACGTCTTTCCTACAGATACTCAAGCAGAACTTGACGTTGTCAAAGAGGCTTGTGAGAGTGCAGGAGTAGATGTCGAAATTGCAAATCATTGGGCATTGGGTGGTGAAGGTGCTATTTCTCTAGCAGAAAAAGTTGTATCTCTTTGTGAAAATGGAGATGGAACGCGCAATAAGGATACATTCGAGTTTACATATCCAATTGATGCTTCAATTGAGGAGAAGATTGAGACGATCGTCAAGCGTGTTTATCGTGGTGCAGGAGTTGTATTTGAAGCCAAAGCTAGCAAGGAGCTAGCAAAGCTCCACGAGATAGGCTGTGATAAGATGCCAGTATGCGTTGCAAAAACACAATATTCTTTCTCAGATAATGCAACGCTGATTGGCGCACCGAAAGATTTTACTGTTAGGGTTAGAGATGTCAAGGTTTCAAATGGAGCTGGATTCGTTGTTGCTTTGGCTGGCTCTGTTATGACGATGCCAGGGCTTGGCAAGACACCAGCGGCACAAAAGATTGACGTTGACAAAGATGGTGTAATTACAGGATTGTTCTAATTAAAGATAAAAAGAGGGGTTATGCTCGTGAGCGAAAACGTTGAATTGCCAATTGATATAGAGTTTATTGAAAAGCTGTCAAGTGCCGATCCTACACCAGGTGGTGGCGGAGCGGCTGGTTATTGCGGCGCTTTAGCTGGTGCTTTGGGTTCGATGGTCGGAAATATTACGCTCGGTAATGCGAAATACCAAGACGTTCATGGATCGGTTAGAGATGCCACTGAGCGTCTTAATGAGGCAATAGCTGACTTGATTTTGTTAATCAGCGAAGATGCTACTTCATTTGCTCCAGCTGCAAAAGCCATGAGAATGGAAAAAGGTCCAGAGCGCGACCGAGCCTTGGACGAGGCATTAGTTGGAGCTTGTGAGACCCCTCTTAAAATGATTGGAAGATGCCAAGACATCATTGAAGATTGTGATTTTTTAGCCGACAATGGATCTAAGTTGGCAATCTCTGACATTGGTTGCGCAGTTGCAATTGCAAGAGGAGCTCTAATTTCAGCCAGCTTAAACGTCTACATCAACATAAAGCTATTCACAAATAAAGACAAAGCCAACGAATATAAAGGTCTAGTTGACTCCCTCGTCGGTGATGGTGTAGAGGCAGCAGATAGCGTCTATATTAAAGTTGCTGACAAACTTGGCGCTTGGAAATAAGAGACCAAAAAAAAGAGAAAAGGGAAAATAAGATGGCAAAATTGCTCTTAGGAAAGCCAGTTGCTGACAAATTATTTGAGGAGATTGCTCTGACAGCAAAAAATCTCTCACCAACTCTTGCGATTATACGAGTGGGAGACGATGATGGATCAAAGTATTATCAAGACGCTCTAAATAAAAAGTGTCTAGAGGTCAATATCGCAGTCGACAACTTCAATCTTGATGCAAGCATATCAGAGCAAGAGCTAATTGATGTTGTAATAAGTTGCAATGAGGACGCTCGCATTTCAGGAATTTTGCTTATGCAGCCGCTACCTTCTCATATCTCGGCAGATAAAGTAACCGACGCAATTGCCCCAAACAAAGATATTGATTGCATTACGAGAGAAAACGTTGCAAAGTTGTACCTTAATAAAGATGTGGTTTTTACTCCGTCAACTGCAAAGAGTTGCATCGAGATTTTAAAGCATTACGACATTGACGTTAGAGGCAAAAACATAGTCGTTGTAGGGCGCTCTCTTGTTATTGGCAAACCTGTTTCGCTTATGCTATCAGCAATGGATGCGACCGTGACGATTGCACACTCCAAAACAAAGGATTTGCCTTCTGTGACACGCAATGCTGATATCGTTATTTTCGCAACAGGTCGAGCTAAAGCTTATGGAGCAGACTTCGTCAAAGCCGGACAGATTATCGTAGATGTTGGCACCAACGCCGATGAGAATGGCAAGATCGTGGGTGACGTTAATTTTGATGAAGTAGAGCCAATTGTCGAAGCTATCACTCCAGTACCACGTGG
>CAVFJE010000133.1:0-6538 GCA_963622845.1 Dialister sp. CAG:486 | reverse complement strand
TGCAATTATAAGCGTTGATGGAGCAACACAAGTTTAGTTCCTTACTTTTTTCATAGCAAATAAATAAGCCCGAAGTAAATTTCTTCGGGCTTTTTTCTTTTTGCTGCTTGCTTTTCTGGAACAAACTAGAGCATAAAGGAAGGATAAACACTTAGCGCAAGATCAGCTTTGCTATATTGATCTACACACACCGTTGAAAGTCCGTCTGTGCTGACCTTCTCTTCGCAATCATAAATACTCTCTTGACCTGCTTGTCCATTGTAAGTGCGTGTTGAGAGATACACATGAGCATCGTGAAGCGTTATGTAGTCTCTTTTGCCAGTTAGTGAGCCGTTCTTAGTATAAGAAGCAGTTTGTATGTCTCCGGTCCAAAAACGTGAAGAGTCTTTTGCACCTAGAGCTTGCGAGCCATTTCTCGTGTTCGCACTTACATCGTGAGTGTACCCGATGCTAGTAACATAGAATTGCATCTCTTTGTTGTTATATGTTGAAACCTCATGGTAGTTTCCATATGCTGGAGCTCCAACGCCGGCACTTGACCAGCTCAAAGTACCATTGGTGTAACTGTAATAACCAATCGTGTAAGTTCTAGCAGTTGTAACCCACGATTTTCTATAATCTGATTTAATGTCTTTAACTAACGCAGCGTCAACATTTGCTGTATCAATGCCATTCCACACTTCACTAGGTTTCAGCGCAACAGGAAGAGCATGTGTTGCCTGAAATTCAACTCTGTCGGTCAACACACTAATGACTCTAAACTCTAGCCAAGCATTAGCTCCATCTCTATTTTCGCCACTCCAATGAGTATAGAGATGATAGTTGTCGTTAGTTGCATAGCTGTTATATTCAGCTATAACAGTAGCGTTTCCACTTCTAATTGCGTGGATGTCTGCTTGAATTTCTTCAGCTGATTTTGTCGCTTCACCTTCAGGATCGCTTGAATTAGCTGGGGCTAGCCAATATCCACCTTGCGATTTCGCATTGAGCCATTTGGCATAAGCTTCTTTGTTTGAAGTCATTGCAACATTGAAATCGAATGTGGTAGTGAGTGATACGTCAGAATACCAACCAGAAAAATTCCATCCGTCCTTAGTTGGATTTTCTGGCTTTGTTGGAGTTTTGCCACTAAAGACCGGAATGTACTCTACACCGCTTCCGCCATTTAGATTTAGAGTCAAAAGGTAATACGTGAACTCTGAAATTCCTCTAATGTCAGTGTTGATTGTTGCAATAGGCGTGTCGTTGTCAAGTGTATATAAAGTAACAGGACGATTGTATGCGTCACTGCTCTCTAATTTGACCTCAACTGATTGACCTGCATTTTGTGCAGGAACTATAACTCTTACACCCTCATCAGTTGTTGTTGCTTCTACTGACGCACCTGAGAGTAGTTGATAGGTGCTTGTGCCAGCAGGAGCCGTGCTTACTGTAACTTTAAGTGTTGCATTATTGTTCGCAGGGTCACTCAAGGTCGTTGATCCAGTTGTATCTGTTACACCATAATTGCCAAATCCAAACTTAGCAACACCGTTTGTATCGGTTTGCTTTGATCCTCTTTGAGTTGTTGCACTTGCTTCTTTAAGTACGACGCCTTGTCCTTTAACGCCAATGTTGTTGTATGTAATCGTTACAGTCACAGATTTATTGTTGACAGAATCAGGAGCTGTAACTTCCAAGATATTGTATGAACCGAATCTTAGGGTTGCACCTGGAACAGGTTTCTCATCAGTGCGAGAGTCGTTGTCATCATCGCAAGTTACTGTAACTTTAATAGTTTCGCCAGTTGTTGGATCAACAATCAAAGCACTACCATCATCTCCAGTAGTTGGTCTCAAAGAACCTGCAAATTTTGCATCGCCTGCCTTGTCTGTCTTCTCCTCTCCAAGAGGGTCACCATTAGATTCTGTAGCTTTTACATCCTTGTCAACGATCGGATTGTTATTAGCGTCCTTAACGTTGACCGTAACGTCTTTGCCCAGAGCTTTTTCAGGCAAATCAACTGCTATAGTTCCATCGTCTCTAGCTTCAACTTGAGCGTCTTTAAGTGGCTTTTGAGGAGTAGTTGGATCTCCATCGTCGTCGTAGGTGACCTCAATATTGAGCCTTCCTTTATTTGGATCAGAAGGGTCAACTATAGACACATCACCGTTGTTGTCTGTTGTACCTTTATTAGTTCCAGGGAATTTCGCATCGCCATTTGCGTCAGTCACCTTAGCTGGTCTAGGATCCCCATTAGCATCTGTCACAATTCCAGCTTTTCCTGCGATTGGGTTTCCATTCTCATCTTTAGCATTTACAGTTACGTCTTTGCCTTGTGCTTTCGCTGGCAAATCTGCCTTGATGACACCGTCTTTGCCAATAACTACTTTAGCACCATCAAGTGGCACTTCAGGAGTTGTTGAATCTCCATCGTCATCATATGTAATTTGAATCTTGGTTGGTCTATTTGATTGGCTTTGATCAGGAACTGTAGTCTGTCCATTTTCGTCAGTTGTTCCAACATTAGGATCAACGTCAATGTTCTCTGCACTCCATTTTGCATAGAGCGTTATACCGCCAACAGGGACTTTGTCGGTACCAAAGTTAAATTCTTTAGTTAGAGCACTGTCGGTATACCAACCCAAAATACGCTTAGTTCCCGCATTTATAGTTCCTGGGTTTGAAACGCTGCTACCGAACTTAAGGTTTTGATTTTGGACTGTAGTTGAACTCTCATTAGTTACAAATTTCACATCGTAAGAATTAAGGGTATAGTCAATTTGTATTTTTGTTGAATTGTTTTGCAAAATGTTTTGCTGTGTGACGACACCAGGTGTGTAACCTGGATAAGAATTTTGCTCTGCTTTAGTGTCAACGTTTGCACTACCAGAAACAACTTCGGTGTCTTTTACCGAATAAGTACCGTCTAGATTTTGCAATCTATGCTCTACAGTGTAGTAATTTGGAGTAAAGCTCCAATTAGTAGCCATCGTGCATTGGAAGACACCTTCAGGATCTTTTACAGGATTTGTGCCATTCTTGTCTTCTTCAAGATCCCAACCATGAGCAGCTAGACCTGACCATTCACTCTTTGAAGAAGTGTAGTGGTGAGCAGAAGCAAGCAGCTCGTTGTAGCAAGTGTAAATTGCTGTTGTGCCACCACTTTCAAATTGATTGTCAACTCCGTCGTCAACCCAACCATGGTTTGCTACTAAGTTAGCAATTTCTGCAAGGTCTGCAGTGTAGTAGTGAGATGAGTGTCCCATCTCTCCCAAAGCTTCATTGTAGAGTCTGTGTACAGTACTAGTAGAAGTGGATGAAGTTGGAGCAAGCCAATCGATGCCCTCTCCTACCCAAAAGTCTTGATCTGTGATTGATTTTGCTACCCAAGCGTCGTACTCGGTCTTATTCGTTGAGAAAAGATGCTCTGAAGTCACGATGTTGTACATACGATACACTGGTGAAACTCTTGCATATTGAATCTCTACGTTTGATGAGACGTAAGTAGCACCAAGACTAATTGAATGCTCACTAGTCAAATAATCTTTTAGCGAATCATAAGTCGTCAAAGTTCCATCACTACCAACGCGTCTTTTGTATTCACTGTTTGCAGTCTGTACTGCACTTACCTTGTTTAATTGCTCCATCGAAACTCTAGTATTACCATTTAGCTTGATATAGACTGGAACAATTAAATCATTGCCAACAGCTGTGCCTTTCCAAGTGAGGACAACTTCATCACCGCTATGAAAAGTTGTTCTATTTAAAGTTGCTTCACCAGAAGTGTTGCCTGTTTTAATGAGATCAACGCTAATCTCTGTTTGTGATAGAGACGCCGTAGTCTCATTTGCAAGTGCTTTTTGCTGCGCAAGATTTGTTGCAAAGAAAGTGCCAAGAGTGGCAATTAGAAGTGCAACTAAAAGCACTAATCCAAGTTGAAGTTTGCTCAAGTGTGCAAGATTTGAGCATGATTTACTTCGAGGAATGCTACGTTTAATCATTGTTTATACCCCTTCTTATTAAATATGTATATCATAAACTGAACAAAACACTATCATTATATACAAATGTGTATTGAATGTGGTCACAAATTTACAAATTTCTGTTAGCGTTAGGCAAATGAGCAATATTATCTATAAAAAGAAGTTCTAAAAGAGAAAATTAAACAAGTTCACTCTCTTCGAGTTTTGCTACAAACTTCTCATTTAAGCGAACAAATGGTCTTCTAAGCACAAAACCAATCAAGAAGCAAGGCAGCGTAAATAGCAATAGTTTGCCCAAGGAGACAAACAAGTCTCCTTCATAGATGCCAAACATGGCAGACCTGATTGCATCGATAACATATGACGCTGGAAGAATCGGGTGCATATATGATGAATAATCTGGTAAAAGTTGAAGTGGGAACGTTCCGCCTGAGCCTGTTACTTGTACAATTAGAAGCAACACGCCTATAGCTTTGCCGACATTTCCAAATGATGCAACAAGTGTATACATGATAAATTGGAAGACGAGACCGCTGATCCAATAGACGAGGAAGTAGGCAATCGGCTCGTTGATTTGAACACCAATGAAGAACATGTTGCCGAAGGCAAGCATTGTACTTTGCATTAATGATACGATTGCAAAGATTCCAAAACGACTTAAAAATAGTTCGTGCATGTGCGGGCGGCGCTCGCAACTTGCAATTTGCTCTTTAGTTGGATTTGTCTTTATCAAAACAACTGAAAGAAGCGCTCCTACCCATAGACCAAGCATTGAATATAGAGGTGACATCGACGAACCAAAATTAGCAGATGAGAATTCAGCGTTTCTCTCAATCGATATAGGTGCAGAGAGATTAGTTGCAAGAAGCGAAGGATCGTCTGCGATCAACTCCTTGACCTTCTCTACTCCCCCAGATGTCATAGCTTCACTAAAACGACTGTGAATAGTACTGAGCTCATCGGAGGCCTTGTTCAGCTTTTCGCTAGCGTTGCTTAAGGTCTGCTCAATAGTACCCATCTTAGAATTAGCGTCGTTCATCGAAGATGTCAGCGAATTGTTTAAGGCATCAAGTGTTTCATTGTTTGACTTTAGTTTGCTTACAACTTTTGTAATATCACCATTGAGCTCTTCTAATTTTGGACCTAAATTTTCATTGTAAGAAGATTGAATAGTTTTTATGGATGCAACAGCCTGGTTTATCTTATCTTTTATCTCACCTCTTTGTGCTTCGATTGAAGAAGATGAACTTTCAATTTTATCTGCAGCAGAATTAAGAGAATTCACAAAGTCGCTCTGTATCGCAACATTAGACTTTAAGAGGTTTATAAATTGCTCTATCACAAGTTGAAATTGAGAAGGCAAAGTTGATTTAAGTGTCTCAAGAGAAGATATTAAATTGTTGGTTCTTGAAATCCCGCTCGCGAGATCTGCTGCTTTGTCTCTAAGCTGCGATGTAATGTCAGAGCTCGTCGTAGCGCCACTCGCAAAAGCCTCATCGATAGATTTTGCTACATCTTCATAATTAGAAACCGAAGTGTTAATTGCATTGCCAAGAGTGGTGGTAGTTTGATTTAGAACATCAATGAGAGATTTGATATCGCTTTCATTGCCAGAAATTGAGCTTGATATGCTATCAATAGAATTTTTTGTCGAATTCAAAACATTGCTCGTATTATTAACCATCTCTTTTGAAGATTTAACAAGTTCAACATATGAATTTAGTGTAGCTGCGTGAACTTTTAGATCCTTCGACGATTGCTCGAGAGAAGAGATGAGATTGTTGATGCTATTAGAAAACTCCTCTGAGTTGTCGCTAACCGAGATAATGTCATACACCAAATTTAGTGCAAGCTCCGAGATAGTTTCAGCAAATGTCTCATTTATCGTGTAAGAAATTCTGTCCGCACCTTGATCTGTAAGCTTTGGCGCTATAGCTGATTTTTTCTCATTTGAGTAATATTGAATTGGAACTCGCTCAGAGTCTTTCTTGAAAAAAGTCATCATGTCTTGACTAAAAGATTCAGGAATAACTAGAGCAGCATAATATCTGCCACCAGCAGTTCCGTCAATGGCATCTTCTTTATCAGTAAAAACCCATTCAAAATCGTTATTACTGCGAAGAGCGTCAATAACTTCCTCGCCAATATTAATCTCCATCTTCAAGAGATCTCCTTTGTAGCCTTCATCACTATTGACTACAGCGACTTTTAAGTTACTGGTATTGTTGAAAACATCCCAGCTTGCTAGTGTATTGTACCAAGCAAAAATCGAGGGCATGATGGCAAGTCCAATGATAAGAATGACGCTCACAACGTTAGCTTTAAGCGAACGCAGGTCGTAGCCGATTATTTTAAGAATATTCTTCACGTGCTTTTATCTGTTTTTCATTAATTCCTCAATTTGAGCGTCTGTTTTCTCATCTAATTGCATCTGTCTTACAATAGTTTCGTTTGCCTTTTCTGTGAAAATTGCAAAAATCATCAAAGCTATTAAGCAAGCTAGCCAAATTGTCAATATCGCTGGCTTGTATTCGTAAGACATGTTTGATACAAGAAAAGCTAATATTACGCTT
>CAVFJE010000132.1:4578-6384 GCA_963622845.1 Dialister sp. CAG:486 | reverse complement strand
ATGTCCTTGGTAGGTGTGTGCAAAACTGTTCCAAAGGGTGAAAGTTACAAATTTCACCTTACTTTCAACAAGAGAAGCTGCTACTTGAGCACAGCGCAGGGCTCCTGCTGTATGAGAAGAAGATGGTCCCACCATGATGGGACCAAGAACTTCAAACGCTGATGTAATTGCAAAAGATTGAGGGCTTGTGGCCATTTATAAGTCTCACTTTCTTTTTTGCTAATTTAAGTTTATTATGTTTAAGAATATAGCACAATACATCTCTATATCATTTTCAATGCAGCTTCTCTTATCATCTCTGACACAGTTGGATGAGGGTGTATTGAATTTGCGAGGTCATTTACTGTCAATTCATTTTTTATTGCAACAGTTAGCTCGGCAATCATATCTGTTGCACGAGGTGCAATTATTTGTGCTCCAATAATTTTACCCGTACTCTTAAGCGCTACGATCTTTGCAAATCCGCTCTCATAACCTTCAATCAAACATTTTCCGTTTGCACTCGATATTGCCTTTCCGCTCATAACTTCAAGACCAGCTTCTTTTGCTGCTGTTTCAGACATTCCCACATCAGCAATTTCTGGGAACGAATAAACACAATTAGGAACTGTATTTTCTTCTATTCTATTGTTGTCACCGCAAATTAGAGATATTACGTTTTCTCCTTGAGCCGATGCTACATGCGCAAGCTGAATACCTTTGTATCTAACATCTCCAATGGCAAATATATTGTCTACGCTGGTGCGACCGTCTTTATCAACTTTAATAGACGATCCTTCCATATCAACATTGAAGCCTTCCCCGAAAAGATCTTTAGTGTACGACTTGCGACCAACCGCAACGAGCACACCTTGCGCCTCAACACTTTGTGTCTCACCTTTCTTGTCGGTAAATGTGACAACTTTAGAGCCAGCTTCCCCTGAATAGGAAACAACTTGACATGGAGCATAAATGTCGACACCTTGTTTTTTTAATAGTTGCCCAATTCTATTGCCAACATCTTTTTCCATCATTGGCAAAATATGATTCTTTTTTCTTGATCCTAGGATTGTTACTTTTGTACCTAACGCGGCATACATGCAAGCAAATTCGACGCCGATGACGCCACCGCCAACGATGACTACGCTGCTTAGTTGAGGAGCATTGCCTTCTAGCATGTCATCTGACGTGTAAATTCCGCTGCCATCGATGCCTTCAACTTGCGGTACAAAAACTTCTGAACCAGTTGCAATGACAATATAGTCAGCCTCATATTCATTTGCGCCAGCAATAATTGTGTTTGGTCCCGTTATCTTAGCATGTTCTCTAACAACGCTAACACCACAACTTTCCATTAGTTTCGCTATGCCATCTCTAAGAGTTTGAACTATTTGCGTTTTGTGCTCATGCATTGTCGTGTGATCCACATCGACATTTTGTGTCACGATGCCGATCTCAGATGAATTTTTAGACATATGATAAACATCTGCAGCGTGAAGGAGTGCCTTTGTAGGTATGCAACCTCGGTTTAAGCAGGTGCCCCCAAGGTCCCTCTCTTCAAAAAGTATGGTTTTTTTACCAGCGTGACCAGCTTTTTCAGCTGCGACATAACCACCTGGTCCGCCACCAATGATAGCGATATCAAATTTTTCCATTATTTCTCCTTTATTTAGTTAGAAGATTTGCGATGTCTTCGACAATTTGAGAAGTTGAAGCGAAAGCGTATTTGCTTTTGTCTTGTGCAAGGTCAGACAATGCGCTATTGATGATTTTCAGCGATCTTTGCTTGCCACTCAATACCTCTGGAATAGCATCTAAGAAATCAGC
>CAVFJE010000132.1:0-4568 GCA_963622845.1 Dialister sp. CAG:486 | reverse complement strand
CAACACAATAGTCGGTCGCTTGCTCATCTTTTAGCAACCACTTTTCGCTTTCAAAATCGCTCTTGTATTGCTCAATTACAGAAAGATCTGAAGGGGTTAGCTCAATATAAGATGGCTGCCCTCCATATTCTTGAGCAAATGCATCAATCATTGCCGCCGACATTGTCGCAACATTAATATCTTTATTGAGATCTTGCAAATTGCAAACTCTTGCCTTGACAGAAGCAACTCCTTTAGAAGCAAGTTTTGCTGGGGTAGGGTTGAGAAATTGCATCATGTGCTCTAAATCTACGTTTATCAGAAGTGTGCCATGATGATAACTATTAGTGCTTGAGTGATAGTAAGCATGTCCCGAAAACTTATGCCCATCTGCCAAAAGATCATTTCTGCCACTTCTGCTTGCATCGATGTTGAACATGCGCACAGCTTGCAAAATTACTTCAGTTTGACGCGAAATGTCGTACAAGTCTTTTGGTGCCAAAAAAGTGAAGTTGAGATTGCCCAAGTCATGATAGACCGCACCACCACCAGAAAGCCGGCGAGCAAGATGCCCGCCTGCTTTCTTTAGTTCTTGAATTCTGCATTCGCTGAGTGCACTTTGATTGCGACCAATCACTACTGTATTTTCATTTTGCCAAAGATATAAGATGACCTCATCGCTGCCAGCTCTCTCCAACAAATATTTTTCGAGAGCTAAGTTAAAGTATGGATCTACCTCTAAAGATTTGTAGAGTGAAAGTCTCATAAGCCTATACCTGAAAAAATCCTCGACCTAATTGAAATCATGCTTAACGATTGGCTCACGTGCTGCCTTGACTTCATCTGGGCGCTTAATCGCACAATTGCGCGGAGCAGCATGCAAAGACTCAGGGTTTGCATTCGCTTCATTTGCAATTTGAATTAGAATATCGGCAGCTTCATCTAGGACCTCTTTGCTCTCTGTCTCAGTTGGCTCTACCATAAGAGCTTCGTGGACGATAAGAGGGAAGTACATCGTTGGAGGATGAATTCCGAAATCAAGGAGTCGCTTTGCAACGTCGATTGCAGCAACCCCTTTGTCGTGATGCAATTTTTCTAGCGACATAACAAATTCATGCATGCAAGGCGCTGGGTATGCCATATCATAGACGTTCTTTAGCTTTGCCATCAAATAATTTGCGTTTAGAGTTGCATTTTCGCTCGCTGAAGAAATGCCTTCTTTGCCAAGGTAGAGGATATATGCCAAAGCTCTGATAACAACTCCAAAGTTTCCATAGTAAGCTTTAACTGAGCCAACTGAGTTTTGTGGCTTGAAGAATTCAAATTTCTCTCCCTCTTTTTTAACGCGCAAACCTGGCAGGTATTGTGCAAGTTCGTTTGTGCAACCAACAGGTCCCGACCCTGGTCCGCCGCCTCCATGAGGTGTTGAGAAAGTCTTGTGAAGATTGACATGAACGCAGTCAAACCCCATGTCTCCTGGGCGCACATGACCCATAATCGCGTTTAGGTTTGCTCCGTCATAGTAGCAAAGACCGCCTGCCTCGTGAATAATCTTTGTAATCTCTAAAATATTAGGATCAAAGACGCCCACAGTGTTAGGGTTTGTCAACATCAAGCCTGCAGTCTTTGGTCCAACAGCCGTCCTAAGAGCGTCGAGATCGATGCCACCAGCTTCGTTTGAATCAACATTGATGACATCAAAACCAACCATAATAGCTGAAGCTGGATTAGTGCCATGAGCACTATCAGGAACAATGATCTCTGTTCTTTGTGTGTCGTTATTCGCAAGATGGTGAGCTTTTATGAGCAAAAGACCTGTTAGCTCGCCATGAGCTCCGGCGGCAGGTTGCAACGTAAATGCATCCATGCCACAGATTTCACTTAAGAGATTGTCTGCATTGTAAATCACTTCAAGACAACCTTGTGCGCTATCTTGACTTTGAAGTGGGTGAATGTTGGCAAAACCTGGCAGATTTGCAAAAGCATCATTCATATAAGGGTTGTACTTCATCGTGCAAGAACCCAAAGGATAAAAGCCGTCGTTTACTCCATGAGTTTGCTTAGCTAGCTCAGTGTAATGGCGAGAAATATCAATTTCCGCAAGTTCAGGTAGGCGAGGCTTTTTACTCCTCAAAAGTGAGTCATTGTATTTGATCTCTTCAGTTGTGCAATCAGGCAAAATACACTGTTTGCGTCCACTTGTGCTTCTCTCAAATAGTAATTTCATGATTATGCCACCTCCTTGATTGCTTCAACTAGATTGTCAATGTCTGCCTTAGTATTAAGTTCAGTAGCACACCACAAAATGCCATCGTCCAAGCGAAGTCCTGATAGAATTCCACGATCAGCAAGATGCGATTCGAGCTTATCTCCATCTATTGGACAAGTGGTGACAAATTCATGGAAAAACGGCTTGTCGTGCTTAAGTTTAAAGCCTAACTTCTCCAAAGATTTTTGTAAATAATGCGCGTTCGATGCTGAGCTTGTAGCTGCTTGTTCTAGTCCGCTTGGGCCCATGCAAGCGAGATAAACAGAAGCTGTTGTAGCGCAAAGAGCTTGATTGGAGCAGATGTTCGATGAGGCTTTTTCTCTACGAATATGCTGCTCTCTTGCTTGAAGTGTCAGTACAAAGCAGCGCTCTCCATCCTCGTCAACAGTTTGACCTGCAATTCTGCCGGGCAGTTTTCTCATCATTTTCTCAGTCGTTGCCATAAAGCCTAGGTATGGTCCACCAAAAGAAAGTGGCAAACCTAAAGGCTGGCCTTCACCTACAGCAACGTCAGCACCGAGCTCTCCTGGAGTTTTAAGAAGTCCAAGCGAAATTGGATTGCACGACATAATTACTTTAGCTTTTGCTTCATGAGCACTATCAATAATTGCTGCTGCGTCTTCAATGATTCCAAAATAATTTGGGCTTTGGATGATGACACTTGCCACCTCACCTGCAATTGCTGCGACGCTTTCTGGATTTGTTGCACCGTCTTGCGTGTCAATAATCTTTACTTCTACATCGCGCGCCTCACAATATGTGCGCACAACCTCAATTGTTTGAGGATCGACTGCTGCTGATATTGCAACACCTGATCTCTTGCGCTCCTCACACATGAAGACTGCTTCAGCTGCTGCTGTTGCACCATCGTACACAGATGCGTTAGAGATATCCATTCCCGTAAGCTCGCAAATTTGAGTTTGATACTCAAAGATTGATTGCAAAATACCTTGGCTAATTTCTGCTTGATATGGTGTGTATGCTGTTATGAACTCTTCTTTGGAGCATACAGCACGCACAGTTGCCGGTATGAAGTGCTTATAAGCACCTGCACCTCTAAATATACTCTTGTATTGTTTATTAGCATCGCTCATTCGATCCATCTCGTCAGTTACTTCAAGCTCTGAAAGACCTGATGCTATATTTACGTTGTTTAAGTATACAGAGTCTGGGACATTCGCGTAAATGTCACGAATGTCTGAAAATCCACACTCCGAGAGCATTTCTTTGCGCTCTTCTGGAGTGGTGGAGATATAGTTACCCATTGCTAACTCCTTTTAGTTATTTTAGTCATCTAATTATTCTTCGCTAGCAACGAGCTCGCCATATGCAGCTTCGTCTAAAAGATCCTCAGCACCTGAGACGCCTTCAACTTTGATAAACCATGAGCCATAAGGATCGCTGTTGATAATTGCAGGATCATCGATAACATCTTCGTTGACCTCCACAACTGTTCCTGAAACAGGTGAGAAGATGTCAGAGACTGCTTTAACAGATTCAACGTCGCCGAGAGCTTCGCCTGCTACAACCTCATCTCCTTCTTCTGGAAGGTTGATAAAAACGAGATCGCCAAGAGAACTTTGAGCGTAGTCTGCCAAACCTACTGTAGCTGTGTCTCCGTCAATCTTTGCCCACTCGTGTGATTTTGTATACTTAAGTCCTGCTTCAATTTTTGCTTCTGCCATGATAATAAACCTTTCTTTTCAATTGTTTTTTAATATTCTCAAATCTTTTCTAAAGAAGTTTTTTTATTCTGTTTTATTTTTTGCGAGAGTAGAATGGCATAGGTACGATCTTTGCTGTAACGCGACGTCCTCTAACGTCCACTTCTACTTCTGTACCAACTTCTGATTTATCTCTTTCGACATAACCCATTGCAACAGCTTTGTCGATGAAAGGGCACTTAGTGCCTGAAGTGGTAAATCCTACCTTTTCATTGCCAATGTAGATGTCTTGCTCTTCACGGATGATGCCTTTGCCGACAACTTCGAATCCGACTCTTACTCGAGCAGGGTCGCCCATAGCTTTGAGAGCATCTCTGCCGATAAAGTCGTGGTCAAGCTTAGTACCGAAATTGAGCCCAGCCTCAAGAGGTGAGATTTCAGATGTTAGCTCATGACCGTAAAGTGGCATTGAAGCTTCCAAGCGCAAAGTGTCTCTCGCGCCGAGACCACAAGGCACTAGACCATACTCTTGACCAGCTTCTCTTAGCTTTTTCCAAAGCTCTGCACCATTTTCAGCAGCTGTGTAGATCTCGTAGCCGCCTTCCCCAGTATATCCAGTGGTGGAAACCATGCAATCAATACCGTCGACGTCAACA
>CAVFJE010000131.1:0-2406 GCA_963622845.1 Dialister sp. CAG:486 | reverse complement strand
TATTACAACTTATGTTGACGATGGTGAACCTCTGCCAACTTTTAGCGGTGATCCAATTTTGCTTGAACATGATGCTCATGATTTGAGTGATTTTCGAGAAAAAATTTGGAATTCATTAAATGATGATAATAAGATAAGCCTTTTATGAGCTGAAATTGGCAAAGAAATAAATTGGGGAATTATCAATAAATATGAGAGGGTTAATTAAGTGAGAGAATTTGAATTGAAATATGGCACTAATCCTAATCAAAAGTCTTCCAAAATTTATATGAAAGACGGCTCAGATCTCCCAATTAAAGTTCTAAATGGGCGACCTGGATACATTAATTTTCTTGACAGTCTTAACTCATGGCAATTAGTTCGTGAACTAAAAGCTGTAAGTGGAAAAGTTGCCGCTGCATCGTTTAAGCATGTATCACCTGCAGGAGCTGCCATAGGATTGCCTCTAAGTTCCACCTTGCGTAAAATCTATCAAATAGATGAGGATGCAGAGCTCTCAGAGATTGCTTGTGCTTACGCCCGAGCTAGGGGAGCGGATCGAATGTCGTCATTTGGAGATTGGATTGCACTGTCTGACATCTGTGACCAGTCTTGTGCAAAACTCATAAAACACGAAGTCAGTGATGGGATAATTGCTCCTGGTTACACTAAAGATGCGTTTAAAATCTTGTCTTCAAAAAAGTCTGGCAACTACAATATTGTTGAAATCGATCCGTATTATCAAGGTAGCGAAATTGAAAATCGAGACGTTTTTGGGATTACCTTTCAGCAAGGTGTCCAAAATTTGAAAATAAATAGCGACACAATGCTAAGTAACGTTGTCACTAAGAATAATGAACTAACTGCCGAAGCTAAAAGGGATCTTCTTATTTCACTAGTCGTCTTGAAATATACGCAATCAAATTCAGTATGCTATGTGAAAGATGGACAGACCATTGGAGTAGGGGCTGGTCAACAATCAAGAATTCATTGCACGCGACTTGCGGGCGATAAGGCAGATCTTTGGCATTTGCGAGCATGTGAAGCTGTTTTGTCTCTGCCTTTTAGAAGCGACATTGCAAAACCAACTCTTGATAATGCAATAGACGTTTATCTAGGTGATCACCCTGAAGATGTTATAGGGGATGATGTTTGGAGTCAAACTTTTACAAGTCAACCTAGAGCTTTAAGTAGAGATCAAAGGAGCGAATATCTCTCTAAGATCTCAAATGTTTGTCTTGGTAGTGACGCATTTTTTCCTTTTGGTGACAACGTTGAAAGAGCTAGAAGAAGCGGTGTTAGTGCAATAGTGCAACCAGGTGGTTCAATACGTGATGAGCAAGTCATTGAAACTTGTGATAAATACAATATAGTGATGGCATTTTGTGGAATAAGATTATTTCATCACTAGACTTTATAAAAGAGGTAACAATAATATGAAAATTCTAGTTGTTGGCGGCGGTGGCAGAGAGCACGCGATAATTTTAAAGCTCAAGGAATCAAAAGATGTCACTGAGATTGTTTGTTGTCCAGGTAACGGCGGCATTGCCTATGATGCAAGATGTGTCAATATATCTTCTATTGACATAGACAAACTGGTAGAGTTTGCATCAAATGAAAAGTTCGATTATGCTATCGTTGCACAAGATGACCCGCTTGCTCTTGGACTTGTTGATAGATTCGAGGCAATTGGTTTGCCATCGTTTGGACCAAATAGAGTAGCTGCGCAAATTGAAGCTAGCAAAGTTTTCTCTAAAAATCTAATGATGAAATATGGAATTCCAACTGCTGAATATAAGGTTTTCGATAGTGACTTACAAGCTAAGGAATATTGCTCGAAGATTGACAATTTCCCAATAGTTCTAAAAGCTGACGGACTAGCGCTTGGCAAAGGTGTTCTTATTTGTGAGGGACGAGGTCAGGCATTGGCAGCTATTGATGAGCTGATGGTATCTAAAGCTTTTGGAGAAGCGGGCAGCAAAATTGTAGTAGAAGAGTTCTTAACGGGTCCAGAGGTAAGTATCCTTTCTTTTTGTGATGGCAACAGATGCATACCGATGGTCTCTTCAATGGATCACAAAAGAGCACTCGATGGTGATAAGGGCCTCAACACTGGTGGCATGGGCGTTATTGCGCCAAATCCTTTCTATACTAAAGAGATTGCTAGGGTTTGCCAAGAAACTATATTCGATCCCACTATACAAGCTATGAAAGAGGAGGGATGTCCATTTAAGGGGTGTCTATATTTTGGCCTAATGTTAACAGAAGACGGTCCAAAAGTCATTGAATATAATTGTCGTTTTGGTGATCCAGAAGCTCAAGCAGTTCTTCCACTTCTCAACGGGGATCTTTTAGAGATAATGCAAGCTTGTACAAATGGCAATTTGGATAGTGTTGAATTTGAGTTTGCCAACGACAGTACTGCAT
>CAVFJE010000130.1:0-9620 GCA_963622845.1 Dialister sp. CAG:486 | reverse complement strand
CTGCAATTACTGTCGGCGTTGATGCTTATGGTCCAGTTGCTGACAACGCAGGTGGAATTGCTGAGATGAGTGGTCTTCCAGAGGAGATTAGAGAGCGAACTGACTCGCTCGATGCTGTAGGAAACACAACAGCAGCTATCGCAAAAGGATTTGCTATTTCATCTGCGGGTCTTGCTGCAATCTCGCTGTTCGTTTCTTTCCAAGCAACAATGCATGCAAACATTCCATCTTTCTCTCTAGCTCTAACTAATCCTCTAATCGTTGCGGGTATCTTCATTGGAGCTATGATGCCATTTATGTTTGCAGCTCTTACAATGGGCGCTGTTTCTAGAGCAGCTCATGCAATGGTCGAAGAGGTACGTCGCCAATTCAGAGAGATCAAAGGCATTATGGAGTATGAAGCTGAGCCAGAATATGACAAGTGCGTAGCTATTTCAACTCAAAGTGCTCTACGCGAGATGATGCTGCCAGGTTGTCTTGCAATCATCGTACCTATCGCAATCGGATGCTTGAATCCCGAGATGTTAGGTGGATTTTTGGCTGGCGCAGTTGCAACAGGCATGTTGCTTGCAATATTCATGAGTAATTCTGGTGGTGCTTGGGATAACGCCAAGAAGTATATCGAAGGTGGCGCTCATGGAGGAAAGGGTAGTGAAGCTCACAAGGCAGCTGTCGTTGGCGACACTGTTGGCGATCCTTTCAAAGACACATCGGGTCCTTCAATGAATATTTTGATCAACCTTATGACAATCGTTTCTCTAACATTTACACCACTATTCATTGCTGTTCAATCAATGTTCTAGTGACAAGAGATGTCTAATTTGTAAACAAGCCCCTCGCACATCTAAGATGCGCGGGGCTTTATTTTTTGTAATAGAATTATTTATATTATGAAAAAAGTTTTTGCTTATAGCGACGGTTCTTCTCTGGGAAATCCCGGACCCGGTGGATTTGGCTCAATCTTGGAATATACCGATGCCCTCGGCAGAGAACACAGGTCAGAAATCTCGCAAGGTTACAAATTGACCACAAACAACAGAATGGAGCTCATGGGAGTGATCGCTATTTTTGAAGCTCTAAAAGAGCCAGTTGAGGTGATAGTCACAACCGATTCCCAATATGTTGTTAACGCCTTTAACCAAGGTTGGGTTGAAAGTTGGAAAAAGAATAATTGGAAAAAATCTGATAAAAAAGATGTTCTCAATTCTGATTTGTGGAAAAAACTCCTTGAGCTAAAGGAACCTCACGAATGTACTTTTGAATGGATACGCGGTCATGCGGGTCACGAAGAGAATGAAAAGTGCGATCTTCTTGCTAGGTCAGCAGCTGAATCTAATTCTTTGCTTGAAGACGTTGGGTATATAAATTAATTATTTTCATTTTTTTCAAAAAAATATATTGACAAAAAATTTTTCTTTTGTTAAATTAGAATTAGTCTAATTCTAAAAGAAGTTTTTGATAGTGGCTAGATACGCTAATGACATATTAGATATAGTTTGTGCAGCAGGTAAGCATATGACTGCTGAGCAAATTTTTCTTCTTTTGAAGAAAAAGTATCCAGGTGTAGTTATTGCTACTGTTTATAACAACTTGAATGGACTTTGTGAAAAAGGTCTCATAAGAAAGATTAGTGTTGAAGGATTTGCTGACAGATATGACAGCAGTACAAGACATGACCATTTGGTATGTGTTGAGTGTGGGAGTCTGACAGACATTAATCTTCCTGATATGACTAAAGCACTCAGTGATGAGAGCGGCGAAGAGCTTTCTGCTTACGATTTGAAGCTTTTCTATACTTGTGAGAAGTGTAGAGGCGTTTAATTGTAAGACAGAAAGGCTATACGTGGTGTTGAAGTAGGCATATCTTCCGCGGTGATTTGCCATTCAATATAAAAGTAAAAAAATTGACAGAGAAAAAGCTATTTAGACAAAAAGACAAGGAGATGATTTTAATGTCAATGATTAACAAAGAGGTAGAAGATTTTTCAGTACAAGCTTACGTTGATGGTGAGTTCAAGACTGTTACAAAGGCAGATATCTTGGGCAAGTGGAGCGTATTTTTCTTTTATCCAGCAGACTTTACGTTTGTATGCCCAACAGAGCTAGAGGATCTTCAAAATAAATATGAGGATTTCAAGAAGGCAGGTTGTGAGATCTATTCTGTATCATGCGATACGCACTTCGTTCACAAAGCATGGCATGACTCAAGTGACAAGATCGGCAAGATCACTTATCCAATGCTAGCCGATCCAACACAAGCACTTGCTAGAGATTTTGAAGTTTTGATTGAAGAAGATGGTTTGGCAGAGCGCGGTAGCTTTATTGTTAACCCAGAAGGCAAAATTGTTGTCTATGAGGTAAACGCTGGCAATGTTGGCAGAAACGCTGATGAGCTATTCAGACGCCTTCAAGCTTCTCAATTTGTGGCAGAGCATGGCGATGAAGTTTGTCCTGCAAAATGGCAGCCAGGTGCAGAGACTCTAAAGCCTAGCCTTGACCTTGTTGGCGCTCTTTAAGAAGAGACTCTTTAAGCATTTTAGAAGAAAAGAAGAGGAGTTAAGGAGTCATAGAAAAAGAAAATTTCTATGACGCGATAGTAATCGGCGGCGGACCAGCTGGTCTGACCGCCGGTTTGTATCTATCGCGAGCATGTTATAGAGTTCTTGTTGTGGAAAAAGAGACTTTCGGTGGACAAATCACTATCACCTCTGAAGTTGTTAACTTTCCAGGAACTGGTCCCATTAGTGGCAAGGCTCTAACCGAGACGATGAGAAAGCAAGCGGAGAGTTTCGGCTGCGAGTTCTTAAATTGCGAAGTAACGTCGATTGAGGCTGACTCAGATGTTAAGAGAATTGTAACGGACAGAGGCATTTTTGAGTCTTTGGGTCTAATTCTTGCAACTGGTGCTCATCCACGCCAAATTGGCTTTCAAGGTGAAGATGAGTTTAAGGGACATGGAGTGGCTTATTGTGCTACATGTGATGGAGAATTTTTCTCAGGCAAGGAAGTCTTTGTTATAGGTGGAGGATTTGCTGCTGCTGAAGAATCTGTATTCCTCACAAAGTACGCATCTCACGTAACAGTTTTGGTACGAGGTGACGACTTTACTTGCGCAAAGTCTGTTGCCGATGAAGTCAAGGCAAACCCTAACATCGATATACTTTTCAATACAACTGTCGATAGAGTTGAGGGCGACTCAATGTTAAGAAGCATAACTTATACTAATTCAAAGACAGGACAAAGCACCACATTTGCCCCTGTTGATGATACTTTTGGTGTTTTTGTGTTTGCAGGATACTGTCCTTCAACTGAGCTTTTTGGTGAATTGATCGATTTGGACGAATCTGGTTATATCATTACGGATAAAAACCAAAAAACTTCCATTGAGGGAGTTTATGCAGCAGGAGATGTTTGCATTAAGTCGCTGCGTCAAGTTGTAACTGCAACAGGAGATGGTGCAATAGCAGCAACGGAGCTCGAAAAGCATATTTCACTCATGCATAAAAAGACTGGAAGGGTTGCTAAAGCTCCAATACCAAAAAAATATTTACAAGAGACAAATAACGCAGAATCGGACCAAGAGAGGAGTGATGGTGTGTTCACAAATGATGACATTGCGCAGCTAAAGACTGTATTTGACAGAATGGAAACTCCTCTTGTTCTTGAGCTTCATCTCGATGATAGAGCAGTTTCATCTGAGCTTAGATCGTATATGGAAGAGCTAGCAAGTTATACGAAAAAGCTAAGCATAGTTGTAGCAGATAGCTCAATTGACGATAATCATAAGCCATACGTTAGCGTCTTGAGACAAGATGGCACAAGTACAGGGCTTGCATTCCATGGAGTTCCTGGAGGACATGAATTTACATCATTCATTCTTGGACTCTATAATGCGTCTGGTCCAGGACAAGCGCTTGACGAAGCAACTGTGAGCGTTATAAATCAGATAGATAGAAACTTAAATCTCCAAATTTTAGTTTCCCTAACGTGCACAATGTGCCCTGAGCTTGTGACAGCGGCTCAAAGAATTGCAACTCTTAACCATAAGGTTACTGCAGAGGTCTATGATATTAATCATTTTTCAGATCTAAAAGATAAATACAATGTTATGAGCGTACCTTGTGTTGTTATTAATGGTGGAGAAAAGGTGTTTTTTGGCAAAAAGAACGTTCAACAATTACTAGATGAGTTGAATTTCTAATTTTGCAAATCGATTAGAGCGAAAACTTGTTTTTGATGCGGATGAGTTTTCGCTTCCATGGTTCGTATAAAACAATCAAAAAAATGACTGTTGCTACACAATGTATTAAGTCTAGTACAATAGCTGCACCAAATGCGAGGGCTATTGTTTCAATTGTAATGGGGTGAACAAAGCCAATTATGTACCAGCTGTTAAGTATTAGCCCATAGAGAATTCCAGACAGAAATCCAAAGACATAGAGAGTTGCTTTGTGCGAGAATAAATTTGCGTTATTAAAGACGCCTGCAAGATAACCAATTAGTCCCCATGAGTACATTTGCCATGGGGTCCATGGACCTTGACCAAAGAAGAAATTTGAAACTAGAGCTGCTAAGCAACCAACCATAAAACCTGTGCGTTTCCCAAATATAATGCCAGAAATTATTGCAATTGCACTTACTGGCTTAAAGTCAGGAATAGGGGCGAACAGGATTCTTCCAGCCGCAGCAATCGCTCCAAGCGTTGCCGCTGGGACTATCTGCCTTAAAGAGGGCTTGCTTTTCTCAAACCCTAAGAAGAACAAAAATAGAGCAGCAAGTGATGTTATTAGTGTTAGAAGTGCTGCATTATCTAGGTCTAGTATCGCACAGACGACTAGTATCAAGGGTACCGAGATTAAGAAAATCGCATCTAGAATATTATTCGACACTTTAGCTTTGTCTTCCATAAATCTCACTAAAGTCGCTTAAAGTTGGCTTGATGAATAAATTGTTCGAGAAGAACTCATCACTTCGCTCACAAGCTGAAATCTGTCCATCGAATACTTGCATAGTCATATCACTTACAACTTGAGCAAATTCAAGATCGTGCGAAGCTAATACAATCGTGCTGCCTCTTTGCTTTTCGTCTTCTAAGATACTTGCGACTAAAAGCTTATTGTTTGTGTCGAGACCCTTCGTCGGCTCATCTAAGAGAAGCAAATCAGGGCTAGTTAAAACTAACTTTGCAAGAGCCAAAAGTTGCTTTTGACCTCCTGACAGGTCGTAGGGATGTTGCGTTTTATGATTGATTAGACTGATTCTTTCTAAAATTTCATCAATGTCGTCATCGGTATAATTGCATGATTTTTGCCATTCTTGTAGCTCTTCAAAGACGCTATCGCAAACAAATAAAGAAGAGGGATGTTGTGGAAGAAAAGCTTGATTGGAGCTGAATTTGTTTTTAATCTTGCCTCTAATTGGGTTTAATAATCCCGCAATTGCTGCCAAAGTTGTAGTTTTCCCACAACCATTTCCGCCGATGATTGTCGTAATTTGCCCTTCATTAATTTTTGTATCCAAACCTCTTAGAACGAAGTTGCTGTCTTGATTGTATCTAACATAAACATCGTCTAAAGTTATGGCAACAGAGTGGTCTTGAGAGTTGTTTGAAATTCTTGAGCGACTTATAAACCTATTCTTGCTGCTTTGATTTTCGACATCTTCAGATTTGTTATCAAGTCTAAGTTGCTTAGTTGCATAATCTGCCAAAAGATGACCTGAGTGTGTAGCGAGCAGAATTGTGATATCTAACTCTCGATTTAGACGAAAAAGTGCATGCAAGAAGTTTTTCTCTGAGACATAATCTAGCTCTGACGTTGGCTCATCAAGAAGTAGGAGATCAGGGCCGACAGATAGAGCACGACAGAGATTTACCAATTGTTTTTGACCGCCTGAAAGCTCATCAATCTTTTTTCTAAACCACGAGTCTATTCCAAAAAAACAAGAGATCTCAGCTACTCTTCTTCTGATGATCGACTGTTCAACGCCATAATTCTCAAGAGCAAACGCAAGCTCATGCCATACGCTATCACATACTAGTTGGCTCTCAATTTCTTGAGAGACATAACCTATACGTTTCGCTCTAACATTTATCTCTCCCGATCTTTGCCCCGCTACGTATTGGCTACCTAATATATTTTTAAGTAAGGTAGTCTTGCCAGAACCTGTTTGACCTTCAAGTAGAGCAAAATCGCCTTTCTCTAGCGCAAGATTTACATTTTCTAATTGATTACCTGAGGAAGGGTAGGCAAAAGAAAAATTTTTGATGTTGACTATTTCGTGTTCGTTGTTCAATATTTAAGAACTCCAAAAGAATGCATTAATATTCTCTAGCAAGAAAGGAGCGAACAGTAGTATTGAAAATGGAACAATCGTATAGCTAATTGAAATTGGTGAGAGAGTTGGATAAAACTTAAACGAAGAAGTTTGTCCAAGAATCAAAAATAAGGTTGTAGTTGCAATAATGGTGATACAAATTGCGAAGACAGCGTCTCTTTTTCTAAAACGATATGGTTGATAACTAGTTCTTTTATCAGCTTTTCCCCAACCTGATATTTTCATTGAATCTGCCGCCGACAAGGAATCTTCCATGCTCCAAGACAGAAGTACCGTGATATTTCTAAAGGCAGATGCAAGTTTTGTCTGTTTGCTTTCAGAGCAATTTTGGTTAGCCGATGTGCATGCTAGGTGCGTGTCATTGATTATCCTTCCTCGCCTTAAAAACTCTGGTACTAATCGCATACACATCGAGACCATAATGCCGATTGATGGCATTATTTTAGACAAAAGGACCATAATCTTATCAAGATCAACAATTCTAAATGCGCATTTGAACCATAGCAAGCTCGAAATTAGCAAAACTCCCATGCATAGACCGTATATGAGAGATTCGCCATATATCGCTCTCACGCCAATGTGAAAGAGTTCCGTTGAGCCTGATGCCGAGAAAAAAGGATTAATTGCGGCGATAATAAGTATTAGTGGTAATTGCCATAGAAGAGATTTCAAAGTTTGGACCAGTCCAAAAAGATATGTTGAATAGGTGAGTGCAACTAGAAGCGAAATACACAAGTATAGTGGGTGAAATGCTGACATAACATTTGTGATTATTGCAACAAATACGATCAAAGAGATAGCAGGATGAAAGATGTCAAATGCACTCCTAGTCACCGATATAGAACCACTTTACTTCATCACCATCTTTTAATTTATACGTAGAACATGCAACGTTTGGGGTTTGCCCATTTACAGCATAGAGCCACCCAGACATTGAACCATGTTCTTTTTCAGCCAATCCTTCAATCGAGCTTACATATATTCCATATTGTGTGTTAGAGGCGTTAATTTTCATATTGCATGCTTTTAGAGCATCGTAGGCGCTTGCTCCTTGCGAGAGACTAAAAGTGCCGCCGCCGCTAACGTCAGCATATCCACTACCTGTAACGATGACGCTGATCGATATCGTTGAGGATTCTTCTCTCTTAGCAGATTCTTGCTGACCAGAGCTAGGAGAGGTGTTGTTGGTCGAAACAGATGCTGAGCTGTCATTTTTTGTAGCACCAGAACTACTTTGATTATCTTGAGAACTTGTTGAAGCGTTGCTACCTTGTTCGTTGTTATTATCTGAAGACGATGAGTTCGAATTGTCTCTCTTTTCTTCATTTTGGCTGTTTTCTGCCGCTTTGTCACTTTCACTTGAAGACTGGGTAGTCTCTTGCGAAGTTGTTGATAGAGTAGTGCTTTGATCGTTGTTATTGTTGATACTTGGTCCTAGTAATCCGAAACAAAGTACGCAAATTAATACTAGAGCAATGCATGAAAAGGTAGAGAGAATAACTCTTTTTTTTTTATAAAGCTTCATCTTATTTTGATTTACTATTGCAATATACGATGACACTTAAAAGCGAAACGAAAAACGCAAGATAGAAAACAACAATGTAACCTGCAAAGGCATCTGAAGTCTCTGCAAGCTCTGATGAAGTCGTAGTTGGAGTGTCTATGGCGCTGTATTCGGCTTGCGCTGTATCTAAGTTCAGAGTCTCAATAGCCTCGTTGCCTGAAGGCGTCACTTGCTCTGCGACAC
This sequence comes from Dialister sp. CAG:486, assembly GCA_963622845.1. Classification (GTDB taxonomy): domain Bacteria; phylum Actinomycetota; class Coriobacteriia; order Coriobacteriales; family Eggerthellaceae; genus CAVFJE01. The sequence goes on along the minus strand of CAVFJE010000130.1, from coordinate 1,537 downwards.
TTGAGTTTTGTTCTGGCGTTGGAACAGGAAATGGTGTTGGCACAGGTGTAGTGACGCTTGACAGTCCAAATAGATTCCCTGAATCATTTATGTAGTATAGATTTCCAGAAAGGTCTGCGATAACTGGGGAGTCGCAATATTGATTAAAGTTTGTGGCATCGTAGAGAATTGACGAGTCTGTATCTCCAAGCTTATACATATAGATGCCACCACCGCTCGTATAATTAATGTAATCTTGAGTAACAGCATTATTCACTGTGAAGTATACATATATGTCTTGCTCGACTTTTGATACAAGCGAAGATCCGCGAACACCACCTAAAGGCAATGATTGTCCATTTGCAGTCGTAATGACAGAGGACGAATAATCATTTAGATTGACTATTGACAGAGCAGATGCATTCTCAGTTTGCCCACCAATGATTAAGTAATTATCAGCAAGTACTGGAGTTGATACCACTCTTGAAAGTCCAGTATTTTGAGTAGCTTTAAGACCAATATTGCTAGTCGACAAAAGCGTCACTTGTCCACTACTTGATAAGCTCAGAATATTTAGTGCACCATTTTCTGTTACAACATAAATCTCGCCTTTACTTGAATTGTAAATGCAATCACTTAGAGCATTGCTACCCAATGATATGGAAGAGATTTTAGACCCACTTTCACAACTAATTACATCAACGGTTCCTTGACTTGTGAGCGACAAGATATATTGTCCAACTATTGCGGGTCCAGTCCAATAATATCCCTCATTAGAACTTATGTACTCCCAAACAATCTCTCCACTTTCAACGTTAATCTTTTGCAAGTGACCATTGTTGTAAGTTGAAGTTGAAAAATTAACATCGCAAGTTGATATATAGACGTAACTACCTTGAGATCTAATCGTTGCAGTTGTTTGTGTCAAGTTAGTGATTTTAGACGTAACCCAAAGACTTTGCATTGTATCAAGATCAATACATTGCGTTATGCCCTCATTTAGTGGAACTATTAGCTTAGTTCCAGAGACAAAAGTTCGAGTAGTGTAGCCTATCGTTGATAAGAGTTCCATTTGAGAAGCAACTTTTCCAGTTGTTTTGTTAATTTGATAGAGATTTTTGTTCACTGCTATGACGACATTGTCGTTGTAGAGTACAGGCTCCGAGCAACTGGCGAAAGTCGACCCTGTAATTGCATTATAGTCAAATGTCCAATTTAAATTGCAAGTCGCTGTTGGTGTGTTTCTTGTCACATAAGAACTACCATTGCCAGAGTCGCCATATCCAATCCAATCGCTCGTTGCACCAAAAGCCAGCCGTGGACATAGAACTACAATCGTCACAAGTAATAATGATGCGACTAGAATTTTTAGTTGCGAAAGAGCTTTTGTAGTCATGTTAGGAGATTCGCCTTTCTAAATGGATACAAGAATTTATATCTTTTGATAAAACAACGATGCATTGATTATTTAGAGCTTGCATTCGGCAGAAAAAACTTTCGATTAGTATATCATACCCATAGCTTCTCTTACCTCTTGAAGAGTCTCGCTAGCTATTTG
>CAVFJE010000129.1:0-2111 GCA_963622845.1 Dialister sp. CAG:486 | reverse complement strand
ACGCGCACCCTTCTCCCAAGCAAGCTGCACTAAATCGGCACACTCTCTGCCACCTCTTGACATAACAGCTTCAATAAGCGATGTTTTTGGCTCGTGATATGAGATGTTAATCGCTCTTCGCTTAACGGAAGTCTTTAAGAGGTGAACGCGTCTGTACGCCTCTTCTGTGGAGATTTGTCCGTCCCATTGAAAAGGCGTGTGAGCTTTCGGCACAAGAAGTGCGACGGAAATAGTGAGACCTAAAGAGCCTTTTTGCGACTTGTCGACGTTGTTCAACATGACTTGATAACACTTTTCCGCAAGCTCTCCAATTGCTACAATGTCATCGTCGGTTTCATGAGGAAGACCAATCATGAAGTACAATTTGCACCTTCTCCAACCAGACTTCATAGCAACTTCAAGAGAAGAGAGGATCTGCTCTTCGGTGACGTTCTTGTTGATAATATCTCGCATACGCTGCGAACCAGCTTCGGGCGCGAGCGTCAAGCCTCCTCGTTTTTCTCCTGCAACAAGCTCAGCCATCTCAATGCCAAAAGAGTCAACTCTCTGCGAGGGGATAGAAATTCTAATGCCGCTTCCAGGCTTTGCGACCTCTTTGTTGAGACGTCGCAATATCTCTTCGATCTGTGAGTGATCCGTAGTAGACAGCGAAGTCAACGACACTTCTTCGTAACCAGTCTCAGCAAGTCCTTTTTTGACAGACTCAACTATGTTATCAACCGAGCGTTCTCTAACTGGCCGGTATATCATCCCTGCTTGACAAAACCTACATCCACGAGCACATCCTCGCAAGATCTCAACGTTAAGCCTGTCGTGAACGATCTCTGTGTAGGGCACAACACATGGCTCCCACCCAGGGCTGTCAGCAAAACCGCTGAATAGGCGCTTCTTTATCAACTTCGGTCCAATACCTGCACTCCAACTCTCAGGAACATAGCATCCTTCAATTTCGTGCAGTTGCGAAACTATATCTTTTCTTGAAACGCCTTTCGCTCTCAAGTCTCTTACAAACTCAACTAGCTCAGGTACTGCCTCTTCGCCTTCCCCGATAACAAAAGCATCGAAAAATTTATGAAGTGGCTCAGGGTTATAAGTGCACGGACCGCCCGCAATGATGATAGGATCGTCTTCTGCGCGATCTTTATACTGTATGGAAATCCCTGCAAGATCGAGAATTTCTAAAACATTAGTGTAAGCAAGTTCATGCGGAATTGTTATCCCCACCACCCCAAATTCACGTAGTGGCGTACAAGTCTCAAGCGAAAAGAAGGGGATGTCTCTCTCGCGCATTTTTTCAATCATGTCTGCAGCAGGCAAGAAACCTCGCTCTGCGAATAGTCCGTCTTTAGCATTGACACAATTGACAAGAATTCTGAGTGCTTGATTTGGTTGACCCAACTCATAAGTATCAGGGTAAATCATGCAAAACTTGAACTCTTCATCCGAAACAGGAGAGCTAACAGACCCCCATTCGTGATTGATATACCTAGAAGGCTTTTCGACCTCTGTTAGAAGAGGCTCAATTTTATGGAAAATACCCATTTTCTTAAGATAATGTCTTAATTCCCGAAACTTTAGAGCTGATATTCTTCTTGCCAGAAGCGATTCTCTCAATAACTTTTGCTACACCGCTTATGTCTCCACCAGCTTCAAAATACTCTATCAAAAGCTCGCCTATCACTTGCGTCATAGCAAAATATGCACATCCGCGACTAACGAATTTAGGTAGTGGCATAATACTAGAGAAAAGCGAGGTTGCCTTATTGGCAACACTTGATACAGCTAGAAGAACAACTGCTTCTTTTAGAAGTTCGATACTAATTTCCTTTTTGTAGATAGCTGAAATTTGAGCAAGCAACAAAAGCTGGTTCACCACAAACAGAGCACTGTCTGCAGAACTTACTAAAGGCGTCGCAGAAATCAGTGCATTTTCAATTGCGGCAATTGAGATTGCATCTTTTGCTATTGGGCGCGAAACAAACTTAAAAGCGTATCCAAGCGACATCTTTTTGTCCGGACACACGGCAACAATCCAAGAAGCTATTCTACTTTGAAGCAAGAGGTCAGCTCGGTCGTCATTTTTATCATATGCCCACCAATCACCATCGAGA
>CAVFJE010000128.1:0-5994 GCA_963622845.1 Dialister sp. CAG:486 | reverse complement strand
ACATAAGGCACTATGCAATAAGTGCAAAAGTTGTCACATCCACTTGTTATAGGAAGCCAAGCCGAGTAAACTCTTTCTCGTTTTGAAGGCAGATCGGTTGCAAACTCGTCACTACTCTCAGGTGTTTCAACACTTCTTTTGCCATGCTTAATGGCATCGTTAATCAAGTAAGGTAGCTTAGAGATAATTTGAGTTCCAATAACTACATCGACGTGATTAAATTTTTCTAGAAGCAACTCTCCATCACGCTGTGCAATACATCCACCAATTACAAAAATTCTCTTCATTACAGGAGAGTTTTGCCTCATAGGGATATTTTTCATTGAATCAAGTTGTCCAAAAAGACGAGTGTCAGCCGCTTCTCTGACGCAACACGTCAATAATATTACAATATCTGCTGACTCTACATCATCAACTTGAAAAGCACCCAATGCATCTAGGGAGCCACAAACGCGCTCTGAGTCAGATTTATTCATTTGACAGCCAAAAGCGTGTATAAAATAATTTAGACCAGTGAAATTCGGAGCATGTGCCATGAGATAAAATAAAGAACCTCTACTTTTTAGGTTCAACACTAAATCTTATTGCAGTTCGATATTCGCCATCGATAACGATATCTGAAAAAGACGGAACGCAACATACATCAATTCCAACAGGTGTTAAAAAACCTCTTGAGATCGCGATAGCTTTGATAGCTTGATTGACAGCTCCAGCACCAACAGATTGAATTTCTACTTTTCTACCATCTTTGATCATCCCCGCAATTGCGCCAGCCACAGAAGCAGGTGATGATTTAGATGAAACTTTTAAACAATCAATTGTCTCGCTAAAATCGCTCAATTTATACCTCATTTGACTACTTCAGTTCATAGTAAGTTTAAAATATTGTTTTACTAGCACTGAATTATATCAAAAGAAGAATATCTTTTACTTATTCAACGATTTTGCCATCAACGCTAAAAGTGACGACTTGCCAAGGAATGAACTTGCCGGAAGCTTTTAGTGCATTTATAGCTGCCATCTCAATACCACCGCAGCAAGGAACTTGCATTCTCAAAACTGTTAGAGAAACAATGTTGTTCTCAGCGATAATTGCAGATAGTTTTTCTGTGTAATCCACATCGTCAAGTTTAGGACAACCGATAATTGTAGTCTTGCCCTTCATGAACTCCTCATGAACGTTTGCATATGCATATGCAGCGCAATCTGCAGCAACTAATAATTTTGCTCCGTCAAAAAATGGTGCATTAACTGGAACAAGTTTGATTTGACAAGGCCATTGTGTCAAACGTGATGTCGGATGAGCTGTAACAGGTGCTTCATGGCTTGGTGATACTACGCCGTCATTGTCTTGATTAAAGCTTCTCATTGCACTTCCTGGGCAACCACAAGGAGATCCTCCATGAGCATGGTGATGTTCTAGCATTTCTCTAGCCTCTCTTTCTTTTAGATGTCTCTCGACTGCAGCCTCGTCATATGCCGCAGCTTCTCTCTCAACAAAACTTATTGCATCTACTGGACAAGCTGGCAGACAATCACCGAGACCATCGCAATAATCATCTCTGATCAGCCTTGCCTTTCCATTGACCATTGCAATAGCGCCTTCATGACATGCACTTGCACAAGCTCCACATCCGTTACATTTTTCTTCATCAATTTGTATAATTCTTCTAATCATTATGTATTTTCTCCTATGTTTGTACTAGATATACACTTAAGATACTAAGAAGTATATAGAATTCTTGAATAAAAAAATGTTGTTGAAACAACAAAACTAAGCCAATATTTAAGCCAGATCAAAAATCTCTCCATAAAGTTCATTGCCATTTAACCAGCCTAAATGCGTAGGGCAATATCGATCGTCGCACTTTTCAATGAGGCTGCGTTCGATCAAATGCGCAATGCAATCTTCTAGTTTTGGAAGAGTTTTTGAAGCTTTGTAAATTTGATCTTCGCTAACACCTTTTGACATCCTAAATCCAAGCATTATGTCTTCAGCAACCATTTGCTCATGATTTAAGTCATCGATTACACATTTATCTTGAACACGCATCCTCCTCTCAGAATTTTGCGTCATCGTAGTGGCACTTCTGCCTATTCCAAGGTAAGGAATGCCGGTCCAATAAGCACTGTTATGCCTTGATTCAAAACCTGCTTTAGAATATGAAGCTACCTCATATCTCTTAAAACCTGCCTCACCTAGCAAATATTGAGCTCTCTCCATCATAGTTGCTTGAACGTCTGAATCTGGCCAAGGAGCTTTACCCTTCATACATTGCTTGTAATAGGGAGTTTTTTCTTCTGCAGTTAATGGATAAATACTAACATGCGCTATGTTAGAAGTTCTTACAATCTCAAGGTCACTATCCCACTCTTCAAGACTTTGATAAGGCAGTCCACACATAAGATCTATACTTACATTATCGAATCGCTTTAGCGCGATTGAAATAGCGTTTTTTGCTTGATTTGAATCATGAATTCTACCTAAATACCTCAAATGCTTGTCATTAAAAGATTGAATTCCAATCGATATTCTGTTGACACCAAGGGCATAGATGTCCTTGACAATCTCTTCGCTTAAAGACTCAGGATTAGCTTCGATTGTAAATTCACTTACACATCTAAGGTCAATAGTCGTAGAAATCAGATAGATTAACTCAACAAGTTTTTTATGACCCAAATGAGTAGGCGTTCCTCCACCAATATAGATTGTCTCTATATTTTCTAATTCTCCCTTGCTAGACCAATCTCTTATTTCTGAAATGAGCTTATCAACGTATCTGCGAACACGCATTGAGTCAGACTTGACAGCATCTGTGCAGAAATCGCAATAAAAGCATCTTTGTTTACAAAAAGGAATATGTATATAGAGCGCTTTGTAAGGATCGTGATTCATAATCTTGTTAACTCCCATTCTTATTCATTAATCTCAATTACGTTTTCAAAAATAGAGATGAAATCCTGTGCTGAATAGCAATCGCAAATTTGTCTTCTAGCAACTCTAGCGCCTTTCAATCCTTCGACATAGCACATCGCGTGACGTCTAAAGTGTCTAAGATCTTTGTTTAGATCTGTCAATTCTTGAGCTAGATTAGCGTGTTTGATAGCCAATTGCATTCTTTCTCTACAGCTATATTGACTATATGATCCGCTTTTACAATAGTCTTTTATTTGTTCAAACAAATAAGGCTTAGACATAGCAGCTCTTGCAATCATCACAGCATCACAGCAAGTCGTCTCTTTTAGCCTTACATAACTGTCAACAGAATCGACATCTCCATTGCCAATAATTGGGATTGAGGTAGCACTCTTTACTCTTGCTATTGCCGAGACATCAGACTTGCCTCTATACATTTGAGTTGCAAATCTTCCGTGTATGCAAATAGCGTCAACACCTGCATTTTCAAGTGATTTTGAAAAGTGAACACATGTTTCATCACCAATGTTATAACCGCGTCTAGTTTTTGCTGTAACTCTACACTTGACAGAATTTTTGATGCTCTCTACAATCTCACATGCAAGCCTAGTGTCTTTAATAAGTGCTGCACCATCTCCTTTAGAAGTGATCTTTCTAGCTGGGCATCCCATATTTATATCAATGTAGGCAAGTCTATTCCCCAATTCTTGCTCGACCCATTTCGCTTGATCAGACATTGTAGAAGGTTCATGACCGAAGAGTTGAACGCCGACAATTTCCTCTCTTTTATCAAGAGAGATGAGATCTTTAGTTTTAGCTGAATTGTAAGATAGACCCTTTGCACTAACCATTTCTGCAAAGGTTAAATCAGCACCAAGACTTGCACAAATGATCCTCGTAGAGCAATCAGTTATGCCAGCCATCGGTGCTAATATCAAATCATATTGACTAAAGAGTGACACAAAAAATTATTGTTCAAGTGCTGCTACTCCAGGCAGAATATCTCCTTGAACCAGTTCCATAGAAGCTCCTCCGCCAGTGGAAATAAACGTCATTTTGTCACTAAGACCAAACTTGTTGATTGCAGCGACTGAGTCTCCCCCTCCGATAATTGTATCTGCAGAAGCATTGTCTGCTAGAGCTTGCGCAATCGCCTTAGTACCAGAGGCGAACGCATCGACCTCAAAAACGCCTGCAGGTCCATTCCAAAATGCACAAGCTGCCGATGATATAGTTTTACAATACTTCTCACAAGTTTTTGGACCGATATCTAGACCCATTAAATCAGCATCAATATTGTTGGCGTCACATACAACGATATTTGAAACGTCTTCTATAGATTTGGAACAAACAACATCATCGGGCAACAAAAAATCAACGTTGTTAGCCTTAGCTTTTTCTATCATTGATAAAGCTCTCTCACACCAATCGTCTTCTACGAGAGACTTGCCAATATTGGCTCCCAAAGCTTTGAGGAACGTGAAGCACATAGCTCCACCTATTATTATTGAATCTGCCTTATCTAACAAATTGTCTATAACTTTAATCTTATCTGAGACTTTTGAGCCTCCGAGTATTGCAACAAAAGGACGCCTTGGGTTCTCGAGCATCCCTCTGATTTCACTTACTTCTTTATCTAGAAGGTAGCCAGCATAAGAAGGCAAATAAGATGCAATTCCGGCGGTTGAAGCATGCGCTCTGTGAGCTGTGCCAAATGCGTCGTTGACATAAACGTCAGCTAGAGAAGCAAGGTCGGAAGCAAATACTTCATCATTTTTCTTTTCGCGTGGATCAAAACGCAAATTTTCAAGCATACAGATATCACCATCGCGCAAGGATGCTATTGCTTCAACTGCCTTATCACCACAGATATCATTAGCAAAAATTATTGGTTTATCAATCAAATTACCTAGGCGCTCAGCAGCTTTTGAAAGCGAATATTCGCTTTCAAAACCAACTCCTTTTGGTCTGCCTAAATGTGACATCAAAATAACACGAGCACCGTCATCAATTAACTTTTGAATTGTTGGAAGAGCACGTCTGATGCGAGTGTCATCAGTAACTTCCCCGTCTTTCATCGGCACATTAAAGTCAACTCTGACGATAACCTTCTTGCCCTTAAAATTTGCCTCATCTATAGTCTTCATCTTAGTTATGACTCCTAATATTTAGAGTAAAATTCCTGCCAAATCTTTAACGCGATTTGAATAGCCCCACTCATTGTCATACCAGCTAACTACTTTAACTAGGTTGTTCTTCTCTCCCATAACCATAGTTAAACCAGAGTCAAAGATAGATGAGTGGTCGTTGCCAACGATATCAATTGAAACGATCGGGTCTTGCATGTATTGCAAAATACCTTTCATAGGTCCATTTGCAGCTTCACGCATGGCGTTGTTGATATCTTCTTTAGTGACTTCTTTTTCAAGTTCAACTGTTAGATCAACCATAGATCCATCAGGAGTTGGTACGCGAGTAGCAAAACCATCCAGCTTGCCTTTCAGGTCAGGCAAAACGAGTGCGACAGCTCTTGCTGCACCAGTAGTAGTCGGAATCATAGACATTGCTGCACTTCTAGCACGTCTTAGATCTGAGTGAGGAAGATCAAGTATTCTTTGGTCATTTGTGTAAGCATGAATTGTATTCATGTATCCTCGTTTGATGCCAAAATTATCGAGAAGAACCTTTGCAAGAGGAGCAAGGCAATTAGTTGTACACGATGCATTAGAGATGATATTGTGCTTTGCACTATCATAAGATGAATCATTTACGCCCATAACAAATGTGCCATCAATATCTTTTCCAGGGCATGTAATGATAACTTTCTTCGCACCTGCCTCAATGTGTGCACTAGCACTCTCTCCAGTTTTGAATATACCAGTCGATTCAATTACAACTTCAACACCAAGATCTCCCCAAGGAAGATTTTTAGGATCGCGCTCACTTAAAACTTTGACTTTCTTGCCATCTGCCTCAAAACCATCATCAGTTGTAGCAACAGAATCAAAGAAGATACCATGAACTGAATCGTACTTGAGAAGGTGAGTCATCGTTTTGATATCGCCAAGGTCGTTAAC
>CAVFJE010000127.1:0-4363 GCA_963622845.1 Dialister sp. CAG:486 | reverse complement strand
GTTTATCTGCACTTGAATAAAGCTCATTATTCGCTTTTCCGCTCTTGCTACCTCTTCTATTCCATTTTTCAATAGCAGCAATATCGTTTGTGAACGAAGTACTAAAGAGGTTGAAAATTTCGCCTGAGTTCATCTTGTCTTTGAGAGTTGTATTGCTCCAACCGCCCTCGTTTTTGCTATTTTCAAAGAGTTTATACCCTTTTGGCATCAAATGAGTTTGCTCAAAAGTTAGAATTGAGCCGTCATTATATTTCGAATCTTCTGTTTTGTCGCCAATCGACTCATGACCACCAACTTGAATAATTCTAAATTCTGCATAATCGTTCGTAGCAACGCTCTGTTTCTCAGTTAATTTAGTGTAGAGGTGATAGTCATCGTTTTCCATAAAGGAAGTATATAGAGCGAGAGTTTTATCATAAAGTGAGGCAGAGTATTTCGTGTGAGCAGTGTCGCTTAGAATTCTCATATCCTCTTGGATTTCACTTTGTGTTTTAACAACTGACGTTTCAGGGTTTGTATAATATTTGTTAGTTGCACGTGTTGACGATTTTGTAGTCGTCCAACTTGAAGCAGCTATCCAATATGGATTTATGTCAACCGTTGTCCATTGAGCATAGAGATTGATCGGAAGCCCTTCGGTCAAATCAAGATCGCCTAGGAACTTATCGCGATATTGCTTGCCACTTCCATCTGGATTTGTCGTCCAATACGTCATTCCATAGACAACACCATCTACCACTTTGCTAAAGCCATTTCCCGTGAGCTGCTTGTTATCACCAATGGTACGGCTCATATCCGCCATCTCACCAGTTGCAGCCTCATCGTTCTTGTGGAAAATAACAGTATATTTACCGTCAGTCCATCTTGCATAGATCGTCTTGTCCTCATTCAAAGGCTGCGTGAAGTCATAGAGGGTAGTCTTGTCACTTTCATACCAACCTAAGAAATAAACGCCAGACTTCGTTGGATTTGTTGGTTTAGTTGCAACTTTGCCCTCTGGCACTTTTTGAGCATCAAGAGCACTGCCTCCATCAACATCGTACGTCAGTGTATAGAAAACAAAAGTGACAACGCCGTCAACCGATTGCTTAGTTCCGCGAGGCTCACTTTGACCATCGTCAGTCCACTTAACGTCACGACCGTCGATATTAGTTGAACTCTCTTTGTCTTTAAGCGTAACTTTTACACTACTTTGAGCAGCCTCACTCGTTCCACTCACGTTGATTTTTCCTTCAACCGTTATTTCTAGAGTAGCATCTTTTAAAGGAGTGTAAGTGCCATCTTTGTCGTATTCAACAAAAGCTTCGACAAGCTTTCCTGTTGACGGATCAAAGACACTTACCTTTCCATCTTCGGCAGTCTTGCCTCTATTTTCACCAGCAAAAATTGCTTGACCTTGGGCATCAGTATTCTCTGTGCCTCTGCTTTCTTCATCGCTATCTGTCGCCTGAACACTCTTTGCTTCCGTGATTGCCTCTCCATTTTCGTCCAATAGCGTGACAGTCACATCAAGACCCTTTGAGTTTGGCTCACTTGGCAATTTTACAGACACGCCTCCATTCTCGTCAACTTCAAAAGTTGCACCTGAAAGTGCCTTTTGAGGAGTCGAAGCATCACCATCGTCGTCAAATGTTATAGTTGCATGAATAGTCTTGTTGGTAGACTTGTCATAAAGCGTGACCTTGCCATTGTCATTTGACGTTCCCTTACTCAAATCTTCCCACAGTGCATATATAGTAGTGTTTTGAGTAATTTCACTTGCGAAATCAAAGACGGACGTCATGTCCTTGTTATACCAATTAACAAATGCATAACCAGCACGCTGTGGCTCTGAAGTCGGTCTCGTTGCCCTGCCTTTAAAAGGAACTGTTTGCTCTTCTTCTGTGCTGCCACCTAAAGTATCAAACGTCACCTTATAATTTTCAATCTTCCATTTTGCGAACAATTCAACATCGCTATCAGGCATTGTGCTTCCGCCATTTCCAAAGAGCCACTCATTCTCACACGTCTGTTCCTTGTACCAACCTTCAAAAATCCAGCCTCTCTCATCAGGTTCTGGACTTGGAGCATGGACTGTCGAGCCATAAAGCAAGCCTTTCATAGTGTCTGGTGCACTGCCGTGACCATTCGCATTAAATTTCAAAGAATAAGCTTTTCTCTCATACTTAACAATTACAACGGTTGTGCCATCGCCCTCAATCTCTTGTGTTGAAGCATCGGGGGTTTGAAAACCAACATAATCTTTTGGAGTAAATGAGACAACCTCTCCTGCTGTCCCTGTAAGCGTCTCTTCAATCGCTCCGTTTTCGTCAAAAGTACCATCTGCATTTTGTTGAACGTGTTTGATCACATATTGAATGCCTGAGTTGCCTTGCCATTTAGCATAAATTGTCTTTGAGGATGTAATTGGTTCATCAAAATTTGTTGGCGTCTCAAAATTCTCATCGTCATACCAGCCAACAAACGTCCAGCCTGTCCTCGAAGTTGCACCAACTTCAGGCTGCTTTAAGGTATCTCCGTCGATAACCTCCTCATCAGCAACTCTGCTTCCGCCATTAGTCTCAAAAGTTACCCAGAAAACATCTTTTTCTGTCCAATGTGCATAGAGCGTTAAATCGCTGTCAGGCATTAGCCTTGCACTTTCGCCATCATGACCCCAATGTGTGTCGTGATCGCAAGTTGGGGTTGTGTACCAACCAGCAAAATGATGCGTAGCACTATTTGGAATTTCAGGTGTAGTGATCTCTTGACCGTAATAAACCTCAACTGCTTGCGGATTTTCGCCAAACTCGCCAAAGTCGAAATTCATGTAGTGCTTATTTCTTGTGTACTCAATGCGAAGAGTTGTATTTCCTTTTTCGTCAACCGTCCCTTGCTTCCAGCCTGTAACCTCTGTAAATCCTTCCTTGTCGCAAGCTGTAGCTGCAGTTTCGTCTCCGATTATGCCTTCCAAAGTCTCCTCAACGTAACCATCTTCACCGGGTTGAGGCCAATTGCCATCCGTCTTTTGATAAACGTGTGCAACAGTGTACGACATGGTAGGCTTGGCGTTCCACTTTGCATAAAGTGTAAGCCCGTCGGCAGTCATCGTGAGCGTATTGAAGTCAGCTTTATTAGTGCATTCAGGGTCCAAATACCAACCTGCAAAGTCTTGACCGTCAGCAGAAAGTGCATCAGGTTCATCAATCTTCTCGCCATACTTATAAGTCTTACCACTTGTAGACGTTGCTTTTCCATTGCCATCTAATTCGAGAGTGTAGGAAGTGCGTGAATAGTTGATTCTCACAACAGTTGAATCATCATTCATGATCGTCTTTGAAGCGATGTCTCCTGCCACAAATCCAGCGTAAGCCTTCGCGACGGCGTTGGTTTTGTCGCCTGCTTTGCCACTCACATATTGAGTTTCGGCTAGTGTGTAAGTTCCGTCCAAGTTTTGCTTGTAATGCTCAACTCTGTAATAATTATTCTCAAATGACCAGCTTGTGCCTGTTAAACATTGAAAGACGCCCGTACTTCCATTCTTGTCTTCCTCTAGTGCCCATCCGTGATTTTTAAGACCTTGCCACTCAACTTGTGATGAAGTGTAGTGATGGGCAGACTTCAACGCTTCGTTGTAACAAGTATAAATTGCTGTTGTGCCGCCGCTTCTATATTGAACAGACTCGCCGTCATCACTCCAGCCATGATTGGCTATCAAATTCGCAATTTCTTGTTCGTTGCTTGTGTAATAATGCGACGAGTTGCCGATCGCACCTAAGCCTTTATTGTAGAGGCGGTGCACAACTTTAGTGTTGTCTGTCGTCGTTGGTGCGAGCCAATCGATTCCCTCGCCAATCCACACATCAGAGCGCTTTTTGCAAAGGTCAACAAAGTTGTCATACTCACTCTTATTAGTGGTAAACATATGCTCGCTCGTCACCATGTTATAAAGCCTGTATACTGGGCTAACTTTTGCATAATTGATATAAACATTGAGTCCTTCAAAGGCTTTGCCCAAAGTAACAACATGCTCCGTAGAAACGTAATCTTTCAACTTGTCGTACTCGGTCATCGTGCCTTTTTGACCCATCAAAGCTTCGTATTCTTTATTGTCAGATTGCAAACTCTCAATCTTGTTTATTGCACCAATGTCTATCTTCGTATTTCCATATGAAATTGAAATAGGGATGACGAGATCTGTACCACTGACAGCACCTTTCCAAGTGAGATTGACGGTCTCGCCTGCTGTGTAGGTGTTTTTCTCTAGAGTTGTGGTTGTGCCATCTGTGTAACCAGTAGCTTTCACGCTGACTGAAACACTCGAATTTGTGGAGCTTGTCGACTCCTCTGCTCTTGCCACACAGGTGAAGTTCCACGCTAAAAA
>CAVFJE010000126.1:0-9966 GCA_963622845.1 Dialister sp. CAG:486 | reverse complement strand
GTTTTAGGGAGGTTAAATAATCTGTGATTATTAGTTTCTGCCTACCGTAAAGCAGAGAACGATGCCACATTTAGAATTCTGAGAATATCCATCAATATTGCCACCATTATTGAATAATGCCTCATAATTCTGGCTGCTGCTTGTGGTTACTGAGCGCAACCACCAAGAGCCATTTATCGTCCAAGTGGTGTCATTTGGATATGAACTTCCATCACGCTTTTTGCCTTGCAAATCTAAACCTTTGAAGCCATTACCATTGGTAAAGCCTTTTGCTTTGAAGAATTGATATTGATTGCCCTCTTTATCGTAATTATCTGTGCTTGTGTAATCGCTTGGCAAAGGATCAGAAACCTCACCATAAGAAAGCAGGAAGAACTTATCTGCTGTTGATTTAATTGTGCTTGATTTAGTAACAGGTGATCCGCTAGTCCAACCCTCTCTTGTATATTTCGTTACACTCCTAAGTTTTTCAACAAATGAGGCCTTAAAAGTTTTATAGATCTCACCGCTTGCCTCAGTAATTGAGTTTCTAAGATCTGAAACTGTCCAACCACCAGTTTTAATCGATTGCTTATTAATTCCATAACCCGTGTTCAGTGAATGAGTCATCATAAAGGTAATGATTGAACCATCATCTTCTTCTGTTGTCGAACTACCGCTAGCTTTTTTCGTTTTATGTCCTCCAACATTAATGATTCTGAATTCAACGTAGTCATTCTCGTTAAATGAGCCAGATGAATATGGTGTTGTGTTAGCTAGCTGCGTGTAGAGATGATAATCGTCGTTGTTCATGTAACTTTCGTAAGCTGCTACGATGTTTTTATACTCCTGAGTATCAGCCTTTGAAGTATCCTTAATCACCTCTAAGTCAGCCTTAATATCCGTCTCGGTTTTAACAACACCTGAAAGTGGGTTGTTGTAGTAAACGGTGTCTGGGGTTGCTGTAGCACCTGTGATGATGTACTTAGAAGGAGCAATCCAATAGTCACCAACTGGGTTAGTTGTCCAAATTGCATTTAGAGTAACTGTATCGCCTGCTCTAACCGTATGCTTAATAGCAACGTCTCTGTCTCTATAGTCAACAGTTGATGTGTTGTTAGCGTAACCCCAACCCATGAAACCGTAGTCATTGCCACTTTCATCATTTAGAACCCATTTACATTCTGGAAGCTTGAAGTTAGCACCTACTTTGATGCGTTGCTCTTTGACCATGCCATTGTCAACTAGTGTTTTTCCTGTTGGCACATTTGATTCGAACTTAATTGTCACAATTCCTGCCCAACCTGCATAAGCGTTCGTGTCTGCACTGATTTCTTGGTCCCAATTAAAGACTTTTGTTTCATCTTGTCCTTCGCTTGGTGCAACAGTATACCAATTTACGAACTCAAAGAAAGACGTTCCATCATATGGATCAGCAGGTCTTTGTGGCTTTTTACCCTTAGGAACCTTAATTGTGCTTTTTTCATCACTATATGGCTTTATGTTGTTCAGCGTAATTGTAACAGTTTCTGTTCCCTCTGCAATTTGCCACTCCGCACGGACAGTTGACTTAGAATTGAAGTTCTGGGTTGAAAGTTTAGCCTCTGTTAGCTCATCTCCACCAGGGATAATCCATTTATATCCGCTATAACCATCTCTAGTTCCAGCATCAGGAAGACTTGTAAGTCCTGCCTGTGCAAGTGTACCTGTTCCAACTAGAACCTCATATGTGTTTGGAGTAAGAACACCTGTACCGCCATTTACGTCGAATGTTACGACAACAGCCCACTTAGCCTTGAGATTTGTATCTGCTGTGTAAATAGTGTCATTAGAGACGTCTGTTCCGTCAGTAGCATTTGCCCAACCTTTGAAAACGTAGCCGTCAATCTTTGGCTCTGGTAGGTTAGCTAGCTTACCTGAATCATCGGTTTTTTTGTCATCAATTTTGCCGTCATTGCTGAAACCATCACCGGTAACGATAACTACAACACCTGTTGGCAAGTTTCCTCTTGTATCGAAAGAAATTGTCTTTGCGCCAGCTGGTGGAGCTGGAGTTTCAGCTGTCCACTTAGCTTTAAGAGTTGCGTTCTCACTGAATGTAGTTGAAGCATCAACCTTTGTCTCGCCATTGTACCAGCCATCAAAAGTGTAACCGGTCTTTGTTCCTGCTGAAGCTGGAAGCTTGTCGCCAATAGCAGTGCCCTTTGTAAGAACTACCTTATCAACCGCAGGAGTGCCGCCATCTGTATCAAATGTAATGACTACCTCTGTATTTGGGTCCTCCCATGCAGCATAGATAGTCATATCTGTTGCTGGCATTGTGTCGTTGTCCCAATTAACTGCGTGAGTTCTGTTGGAATCATAGTACCAACCCAAGAACGTCTTTGTTGTGTCGCTTAGATCAGCTGGCTTCTTGTCTTTGATAGAAGTGCCATATTTGACGCCTGTTTGATCTGCAGGAGCAGTTCCTGTGCCATTTGCGTCAAACTTGATTGTGTAGCTGTTAGATGTGTAGTTGATATCAACTTGTGTAGTGTTGTCAGCATTAACACTTTGTTGTGTGACTGTGCCAGCAGTGTATCCTGGGAAGTCTTTTGCAGCAGCCTCAGTAGTTGTGCCAGCATTTGCTGAAACAAATTGAACTTCTGCATGTGCAGTGTCGTTGTCAAGAATGTGTCTAACTGTGTAATAGTTGCCATCAAATGACCATTGTGTTGCTAGTGTGCATTGGAAAACACCTTCAGGAGTCTTAACTGGGTTTGTGCCGTTCTTGTCTTCCTCAAGTGCCCATCCATGTTGTGCTAGACCTTGCCACTCTGTCTTTGATGATGTGTAGTGGTGAGCTGAACCTAGAGCCTCGTTGTAGCATGTCCAGATTGCAGTTGAACCACCGCTCATAAATCCATTGATCGTACCGTCGTCTGCCCAACCATGCTCTGTCTCAAGGCTTGTCTTCTCAGCTTCATCTGCTGTGTAATAGTGAGATGAATGTCCAAGTGCACCTAGCCCAGCATTGTATAGACGATAAACTTGAGACGTGCCTGTGCCTGCAGCAGCAGGAGCTAGCCATGAAACACCCTCACCAATCCAGAAGTCTTGATCGGTTTGACCAACTTGAACAAAGTTGTCATACTCTGCCTTCTGAGTTGTGAAAAGGTGCTCAGAAGAAATCATGTTGTACAAACGATAAACTGGAGAAACCTTTTGGAAAGTTACTGTAACAGGTCCGCCAAGTGTCACACTATCTGCCAATGTTAGAGAATGTGTCTTAGCAACATAACTTTGAAGGTTATCGAACGTTGTCATTGTACCATCGCTACCCATACGACGCTTGTACTCTGTATTAGCAGTCTGGATGCTTGTGATTGGCAACAATGTGTCGATGCCCCATGTTTGGTTGTTGAAAGTGATTGACGTAGGAACGACTAGATTGTCGCCATCCTTGCCGCCGCTCCACTTCAAAACAACTTTCTCACCAGCACTGTAATCGCTCTTCTCGAGCTTTGCTGATGCGCCGTTGCTGTCCCCGCTCACACTAAGTGTGACGCCAAGAGAAGCAGAGAGTTTTGCTGAATCTTCAGCCAAAGCTTTTTGCGAAGCTAGCGAAACTCCCGCGATAAGCATAATAGCAGCAACGATTGTAGCTATGCTCACCGCCCATAATTTTCTTGATTTAGCCATAGAAAAACTCCTTTTCTTTACCATTAAGACTAAACAACTGATTAATGTTAACCCACTCATTTTAACACTTTAAGGGGGGGGGCGGTAAATTTTTAACAAAAAAATAAGGACCTATAGTGCTAGGTCCTCATCTCTAGAATTTATTACGCATATTTTACTAATGTGGCTAAGTTAATCGATTTTTGCCTTTGATTTTTCAACGCTATTTGCGTGCAATATGCCTTGTGCATTTACTTCAACGGTTGAAACACCATTCTCAGCTGCTTCTTTATCGGCCGTCTCATTAGATTCGTCCATGAGTGCTTTGTGACGATTCTTCCAAACTTCGCGCAAGAAGAACATGATTCCGAAAGCAACGAACAAAACGCACATGCCAGTAAATATCTCTGCGATCTGACCTGTAAGAGTGCTTCCTACCCACGAATAAACTATCGTAGCAGGCAACTGACCGATACCTGTCCAGATGAAGAAATCAAGAAAGCTCATGCCTGTGATACCAGCAGCGTAAGAGATATAGTCAAACGAAACGAATGGCAAAAGACGACAAATGAGAATCGTATTTTTGCCATAGGTCGTAAACCATCTGTCAACTGCTGCCAAAGCACCGCGGCTCATGAATAACATGACAGCGTCTCTGCCGAAGAAGCGTGCAATCCAAAAGCAGATTGCAGCTGCTAGCATCGCTGATGACCACGAAATCACGCACCCCCAAAACGCGCCGAAGACTGCCGCGTTTGAAAACGTGATCAAGAATGCTGGGATTGGTGCCGCTAGTGCCTGGAATACCATCAAAAATGTTGTGAATGCCACAGCCCAAGGTCCAGCGTCTCTAATCATTTGCTTAACGAGTTCGATATCGCCTTGACTCAAAAGATTAAAGACCGTGCCAATCGTGTCTCTAATTGGTGGCACAAAGCAACAACACATAACGCCGACAAACAGGATTGCAAAACCAATCCATTTGACACGACGTTGATAGACGACGCGCCTTTCTTCCTCTTCGTCTTCGTAATCTGGCTTAGGTGCTCTGTGAACAAATTCATAGACAACAATTAAAGCTAAGCCTAGCACGAAGAACGCAAGAAATACCCATTGCATAACGTAAGGGTCCCAGATAAACCTGAAACCGAAACCTACCATCTTAATGAATTGCGCAGGGGCGATGATTATGTGTGCGAAGTCTGAACCATAGACAATGAAAGCAAACATAATCATCGTGAGCACGGAGCCCATCATGCCGCGAATTCCAACGCCGCGATGATGCCCGCGCCCACCGTAGATCGCTCCAATCAGACCGATCAAAAAGACGTACCACCAGATGTATCCGAAGTATGACATCCTGATGCTAGTCTGACCGAAGCAAAAATATTCAACTGTATTCGCCCATATAAAGCAGACATACACGTATGAAAAATATTTCATCACGCATTCCAACTTTTGTATGGGTGTCTTTTCTTTCCAAGGAATGCCTTTGATGACTTCCTTTTCTTCTTTACTTTTTCTCTTAAAGAGCTTTGAGATTGAAGGCTTATTGTCGCCGCTCTCGTCGCTCTTAACTTTCGACTCGATTTTTTCTGCCATTTAAATATTCCTAAAAATCATTTATTTCTGCAAGTTGGTTGACATTTAAGCTTTTGGCGTGAAAGTAACAATAACTTTTGTGCCGTCTGATGGAAGCTTATCTTTAACACCATTGAACCATGTTGTATTAGTTGCTGTAGTAGTATTTGATGGCCAAGCAGCGTCGCTGCAAATGCCGACAGCACATGAGTCTAGGCAGAGTACGCAACCTGTGTTCTTTGCGTTAGCTCTGTCGATGTTTCCGCCAAATCTCCAATCAGAAGTGTAGCTCTCGCCATTAGTTGCCTTGAAGCACTCAGAAATAGGGAATGCGTCTTGGCCGTCCCACTCGATTGTGACATTGAGCTTGTCGCCCTCGATAGTCTTGCCATTGCCAGTTGTTGCGCTCATATCCTCAGCAGTCAAGTTGTTGCCAGGGGTGTATCCGCACTCCATCATAATGTTGTAGAATTCCTTTTCATCGCCAAGACCTTTGAGAACTGACTTGTCGCCATTTGAGCCGCCTTCATAAACGATGCCATGGCGGGTGTCCTCTGTTAGATACGTTGCGTTCATCTCAGCGAGATACTTGACTGTCTTTGTTTCTTTGTCGTAAGTGATTGGCTTTGAAGTTGTTGGATCTTCGCAAGCTGACGTACTTGAGCTCTTAGTCGAAGATGAGCTTGATGATGAAGATGAATCGCTTGAAGAGCTTCCGTTTGAACATGCTGAAAGCGAAAATGCGAGAACCAAAGCAACAGCGATTGATGTAACGAGAGACCACATACCGATAGACTTCTTTTGAGAATTCATATTAAACCTTCTTTCTCTTTTTCCTTTTTCTTTGTGTTTTAGACAGACTAATAGAACACTTCAATTAAGCAGAAAACGTATTATTTGCAGAAAAATTTAAAAGCAATTATGCTATTACAAACATAAATTGCCTTTTAATAACTCTAACACAAAACGGCGTGTATTTGCTATTTCCATTATTTAAGCGCGTTTAGTTAATTATCGATAGGTATCTTAAAGACGATTGTCGTGCCCTTGTCTTCCTCTGAAACTGCCGAGACGGACGCGTAGGATCCAAACGCCAACTTAAGACGCTCAAAGACATTGTGCATCGCCATACCTAGGCCTTTTGTGCTGTTGTCGTTCTTCTCAAGCATTGTAAGAGGGTTGTTATTTTGCGAAACTTTCACTCTCTTTTCAAAAAGCGAGTGCCTTGCCTCGGCACTCATACCGCGCCCATCGTCACGCACCTTAATCGTTACGTATCTATCTGTTGCGCTTACTTCGATTTCGATATTAAGACAGCGATCAGCCACCTTTCCATGCCGAATTGCATTTTCTACCAACGGCTGCAAACAAAAAGGTGGGATTCGAAATTTTTCAGTGATTTCGCGGTCAGCAATCACCCTAAATCGCAGATTTTCTTCTCCGAATCTTGCTTGTTGCAAAGACACGTATTGCCCGACGTTGTCAATTTCTTGTTGAATGTAGACGAAATCTGTATCTTGCTCAAGAGTACTTCTATAAAATGCAGCAAATTGCCTGAGCATAGTGCGGGCCTTTTCAGTATCTGTGCGCGTAAATGAGCTAATGGTGCTAATAGTATTGAAAAGAAAATGCGGATTTATCTGGCTTTGCAACATCTTGAGTTCCATCTCGGTAGAGAGCTTACGTTGGTGTTCGACTTCGCTAGCAGCAATCTGTGTTGCGATCAGCTTTGCAAAACCATGCGCGATCGACTTTTGGCTCTCGTCAACATCGCTAGCATTTCTGTAATAAAACTTAAGCACTCCAACTGGCTCTTTAGAGACCATGATGGGCTCAACGATGGCTCCGTCAATTTGCTCTTCAGCTTCAGGAAATCCAATATCTTCCTTGCTCAGCAGAGTTCTTGGCCATCCATCTTTCAAGACTTCTTTAGTTGAACGCGTCCTAATTTTGCAATTGTGAGGGTAATTTTCTTCTAAGTAGCCTCTGTAAGCCAAAACTTTTTTTCTGTCCGTGATTGAAACTGCATCAGCATTAGTGTAGGGAAGCAACATCTCGCATATTTTGTCTGCTGACCAAATCCCATCGTTTTCTCGGATGATCTCAACCATCTCACTTGAAAGCGTGAGAATCTCATCGATCAAAATTGCTCTCTCATCGTCATGGGAGATGATTGTTTTATTGCAAAAGTTTTTATTGGCTTTATCCAAGATTCATATTAATTTCGGTAGTTGCACCAGGGTCAACATTAGGTCTTGGAATGTCTTGCGCAAGCGTCAAAATTTGGTGCGAGATTACTTTGTCGCAATTTATTGCAATCATAGCCTCAGGCCACAATCTTTGGAAGTCAAAATATTTCGTGCAATTTGCCTCGGCATAACGAACTGCCTCTTTTTTTGCAGCCTTTGCAGCTAACTTGTATGCTTTTTTGTCAGAGCGACCCAAAGCTCGAAGGCGAGCAGTTATGCCTATTCTGTGCTTTAAACCTTTGCCAAGCAATGGACCAGGATATGGCATAAGTGAGCCAGCGCTAACTTTTTGCAAATCAATATTTGACCAGCTAAACTCTAATTTTGCTTGCTCATAGAGCCAACGATATATATCTTGTCTGAAGCGATTTCCCTCACTAACTGTCTTTGGAGGAAGGTGGCGCAGCTGCCATTGATTGTCAAACCAAATGTCAGAGCCATGCATTCGCAAGTTTATCATGTAATCAAGATCTTCGCCACGTGTTATATATGGATCAAAACAGATGCGCGCAAAAGCCTCTTTGTGTATTGCGAGACACCCACCACAAACATGGTTTGAGCGTGTAAGACGCGGACCTTTTATTGCTCCTTCGATCCACTCGTTAAAGGCACTGCCTTGTTGCCAAAAACGGTTATACCATTTGTCTTCCCAGCTAGAAAGATACGAACCTTCTCTGTTTAGATAATAACCAGACTTTGCAAGAATTGGAACTCCAGCTTTTGTAAGCTTGCCCAAACCATAGACGCTCTTGTCAATGAAGTTTTGGTCTTCTGTAACTTCGTCGTCATCGATGAAAATTGCAGCATCGAATCCAAAAGCTTGAGAAAGAAGAAGTCCCGTGTTTCTGATGTTTGAATACCCACGAAGGATAGTTTTTTTCGCGACTTCTTCGTGCCCCAGCTGTGAGAGCCTATTTCTTAGAAGCTCAACTTCGGACGCTCCAATAACTATTGCTGTCACGTGCGGGTTGTTAGCCACAGTTTGTTTGACTTTTGCGACTGCCTCCTCTTCCACAGACGAGTCGGCAGCAACTAAAATCATCACGAGACCTAGGTTTACAACGTTTGCCAACGACTTCAAACATCTGTCTAACTCGCCTTCTTCTCTTATGTTAGTTTGATGGTCATAGTTTGCGACGATATGTCGAGCATCACCTCTGCGCCTGAGAGAAGATATGTAAGTTGGAATTATTACGACTGGATTCATCTTCGTTTAAGCTTCTTTGTTATCCTCAATTTGCCTGCAAAAAATGGAGCCAACGACCGGATTCGAACCGGTGACCTGCTCATTACGAGTGAGCTGCTCTGCCAGCTGAGCCACGTTGGCATCTCCTAAATAAAAGCGTGCCTTTTAGCACAAATTGTTATTATAGCAAAAAGCCCTTTCAATGACTAGTGGACAGCAGCGATTGCGGAAGTTAGGCGGCTTATGCACTCGTCAACGTCTGCTTTAGTTGCGATTAGTGGTGGTACAAATCGAAGAGTCGTCTCATTTGTTGCATTTATCACAAGCTTTTGTTCTAGAAGAGCATTTGCGACGACATCTTTAGCATTGACGCCGTCGAGATCTGCACCGATCATAAGGCCCATACCTCGTACTTCTATGACGTTGTCAAGCTTTGAAAGCTTTTCTGTGAAATATCCGCTGGTTTCTCTTACACGTGCGAGCGTATCAGGCTTATCAAGCTCGCTGAGTGTAGCTTTCATTGCAGCACATGCAAGGCTGCTTCCTCCAAAAGTTGTGCCATGCTGACCTGGTGAAAAAACTTGCGCTGCCCTTCCTCTGGCAGCACAAACTCCACATGGGAACCCGCCGCCGATGCCTTTTGCCATCGTAACTATGTCTGGCAAAATACCACTCGCTTGAAATGCGAACGGCTCGCCACTTCTAAAGATTCCGGTTTGTACCTCGTCACAAATCATGAAAGCATCGTGCTTTGAAGTCAACTCTCTAACAAGTTGCATGTATTCTTGAGTTAGTGGATGAACGCCAGACTCACCTTGAATAGGCTCAACAATCATCGCACAAATCTCTTCTCCCGAGTTATCGAAAAGACTTGTAAGCTGAACGCAGTCGTTTGCATCAACCTCAACAAAAACGACACTCATAGGGGCAAACCCAACGTGGAATTTGCTTTGAGCAGTCGCTGCAAGCGTCTCCATCGTACGTCCATGAAAGCTATTTCTTAGAGTGACAACTTTAACATGTTTGCCATCGTTGTCATACTTTTGGTTAGCAGCAAGTCTCACAATTTTTAGAGCACATTCGTTACTCTCAGCCCCGCTGTTAGTGAAAAACGACTTCCACTCGTGCTCTTCGCTAGTGCCTCTATTTAAAAGATCGCTGATGTGTCTTGCGACCTCTGCCCTATTTTCAATATAGAAATAATTTGAAACATGCATTATTTTAGCAGCTTGCTCTTGAATTGCCTGTACAAGTGTGGGGTGACAATGACCAAGACTGCCAACTGCACTGCCAGCCAGAACGTCCAAATAT
>CAVFJE010000125.1:0-11936 GCA_963622845.1 Dialister sp. CAG:486 | reverse complement strand
GTTCTAGCTGGCACACAAAGCATCGTTAGTGCTGAGGAAATGTTGGCAGACAGCAGTGCAGCTGATGAGCAACAAAGCGCAGACGAAAACTAGACAATTAAACCACTTTTAATATCAAATAAAACTAAAGGAGATGATTAGAGATGGCAGAAATTACAGCTGCTCTTGTTAAAGAATTAAGAGAGATCACTGGTGCAGGCATGATGGAGTGCAAAAAGGCTCTAGCTGAAGCAGAAGGCGAAATCGAAGCTGCAATTGACGTTCTTCGCACAAGAGGTCTTGCTGCTGTTGCCAAGAAGGCAGGCAGAGAGACTAACGAAGGCACAATTATGGCAATCATCGACCCAAGTGCTAAAAATGGTGCTGTCGTTGAGGTAAAGTGCGAAACTGACTTCGTTGGCATTAATGAGAAGTTCCATGGATATGCTCGCAAAATTGCTGAAGCTGCACTTCTTTCTGGAGACGAGGTCTCAATCGACAACATTAAGCAAGCTAAACTTGATGGTGAGAGCGTTGAAGATATTCTTACTGATTGCATTCACGTAATGGGCGAGAATTGCGAGATTTCAAGAGTCCAAAAGGTCACAGCTGGCGGCGTTGCTGCCTACATTCATGGCGGTGGCAAAATCGGTGTTCTTTGCTCTTTCGATGTTGATGGCATTGATCCATCAAGCGAAGGCTTTCAAACATGTGCTAGAGACGTTTGCATGCAAGTTGCTGCAACTAATCCAATCTCAGCAAAAAGAGAAGACGTGCCTCAAGACGTTATCGATCACGAAATGGGCATTTACAAGGCACAAGCTGCAGAATCTGGCAAGCCAGAGAACATTCAAGAGAAGATTGCTGAAGGCAGAATGCTGAAGTTCTATGCTGAGAGCTGTTTGGCAGAGCAAGCTTTCGTTAAAGACGCAGACATGTCTGTTAGCGATTATGTAAATAAATGTGCAAAAGATTTAGGCGGAACTATCAAGATCGTTTCATTTGTAAGAATGGCTCTTGGAGAATAAGCGCGAAGAAATAATTCTTGTGCGGGGTAATCGCACTCTTGAGGGCAAAGTATCTATAACAGGAGCTAAAAATTCTGCCCTGAAGTTAATGGCAGCATCGCTGCTTGCAACAGGTGAGACGACCCTGCACAACATTCCTTTAATCTCAGATATTGAGATTATGTCTGATGTTTTGCGCCATCTTGGAGCTCAAGTCAAAAGAGATGATGGCGATCCTCACACTCTCTACATTGACACAACTCATGTTGATAAGTTTGAGACGCCTTACTCTTTGGTCTCAAAGATGAGAGCTTCAATCTCAACGCTTGGACCGCTAATTGGGAGATTCGGCAAGGCAAGAGTAGCAATGCCAGGCGGGTGTCGAATTGGTGCAAGAAAAATTGATATGCATCTCGTCGGTCTTCACATGCTTGGAGTCGACTTTAGAAATGATCATGGCTCAATTGTGGCAAGCACAAATGGCACATTGGCTGGAAACCACATCGTCCTAGATTTTCCTTCTGTTGGTGCGACTGAAAATACTATCATGGCTGCTGTTGTAGCTGACGGTATTACGCAAATTGACAACGCTGCATGCGAGCCAGAGATTAAAGATTTGGCGACGATGTTAAACGAGATGGGCGCTTCAATCTCTGGTGCGGGAACATCTCAAATTAGAATTTCAGGCGTCTCGCGAGAAGCTATTCACCCTTGTGTTCACACGTGTTTAGGCGATCGCATAGAAGCCGGAACTTTTCTAGCGGGTGGCGCACTTAGTGGTGGTCCTGTATGTGTGGAGGGCATTGATCCAGAAAACATGCGTGTCGTACTTGCTAAGTTGAAGGATTTTGGTTGTGAAATTGAGACAACAGAAAACTCTATCACCATAACTAGAAGCGGCGATCTTGTTCCTTCAAACATTCAAACGTTGCCTTATCCAGGCTTCCCAACTGATCTTCAAGCACAATTTATGCTTTTAGCTAATTTTGCAAATGGAGTTTCTGTCGTGACTGAAAATGTCTTTGAAAACAGATTTATGTTCGCAGCTGAACTCACAAGAATGGGTGCCGACATTCGAATTGATGATCAACATGCAATCATCACTGGACCATGCGAGCTCAGTGGTGCACCAGTTTCAGCAACAGACCTCAGAGCTGGCGGAGCTTTGGCACTAGCTGGAATTATGGCTCAAGGTTATACGAAAATCTATTCAATCAAACATATCGATAGAGGATACGAAGACTACGTAGGCAAGCTCGCTTCTTTGGGTGCGAACATTGAGCGTTGCTATGATGAGAAATAATGCAAGCTTCTAAACATGCCCGACACTCTTCAATTGCTTATGCAAGAACAAGAAGATCCAGAACAAAGAAAAAGATCTTAATCGTTGCTATTTTTGCGGCAATCATCGCAATTGCAACATTTACAGGTGTATTTGCGTATGGAAAAATAGTTGATACGCGACTTATGTCTGCCGACACAAACGCTGCGAGTGCGCTTGAGAAGTCGGAGGATAAAATCCAATACACGCTTCTAAAAGCTGACGTCGGTGTGAGTGAGACGGTCAGATCTTCGTATGACACACCAGATAATCGCCACATCTATGTCTTAGCTAGAACTGATGTCGACAACAAGGCAATTTCGTTTATTGTGCTTCCAACAAATCTTGCTGTGACTTGCAACGATAATCAGGTTCATCCACTATACAAGTCTGAAGATATAGGTGGCGATGCTGAGTTGATTAGTAGTGTCAACAATTTTTTCTCGATTTCGATAAATCACTTTGTTTCAATTAATGAAGAGGGCTTAAAGAATTTAGTTGATTTAATCGGAGGTGTGACAATCAATTTACCTTGTGCAATTGATGACCCATATGCGAGCAATCGTGTCTTTCAAGCAGGGGAGATTAATTTGGACGGCCAAGATGCTCTCTCAATTCTAAGAACAAAAAATATAGGTGGGCAAAATGCAACTAGGACTAATATCTTGACACTTTTTGTTGCCTCCCTTCTTGACAAGGGCCTTAAAAACGAAGGTCTTGATTTTGCTAACACTATCAGTAATTTGAGCAACACTATTTATTGCGATGTCACAAGTTCTGATATCACATCAGCGGCAGACAAAATGAGACCTTTCTCTGATATTGACATACGCGCGACTACTATAAGCGGCGCAATTAGCAAGTCAACAGATACAAGTGAAGAAGTTTTCTCGCCAAGATCTAGCGAGACGAGTGCGCTAATCAAGAATTTTACTGGTAGTGGAGCTACTTCTTCAAAAGATGGCCAAGGGGAAAGTGGATACCTTGAGACGAGCAGCATTCACGTTGAGGTAAGAAATGGTGCAGGCATCGCAGGAGCCGCAGCAACTGCCAAGACTTGGTTAGAAACTCAAGGTTACATTGTCGACAAGGCAGGCAATGCCGATGAAGGATATATCTATTCTGAAACTTTAATCGTCTATCTTGGCGACGAAAATAAAGATGGTGCTGAAACTATAACGAGTGGTCTTGGATGCGGCAGAGTTGTCAATGGAGGAGACTACTACACATCTGACTCAGGCGTAATCGTCATTATTGGCTCTGACTGGAATCCAATAATTTAAATTTCAATTTCACTGGATTGTGATCTGAGTATTTGTATTCATGATCAATATTTTGTGCACTAGCAATCACGTTATCTGAGATTATAAATCCATCGACTGTGGCGCAATATGTAACGTCTTTGATATAGGCAATATCACTGTCTCTGCACGTAGCGACACTTTCAATATTGTCAGCTCTCACAACAGAAAAATTTGCTGGCAGGTCGTCTTCGTTAAAAATTGAAAGCCAAGAAGGTTCCTTTTGCTCACTTTTGTATGTGTTTTCACTACCACAAAGTGCATGATTCCAGTCGCCACCAGCAATAACCCAATTGCCTGCATCCGACTCTTCTTTTAGAACTTGAGAAATTAGTTTCATCTGTTGCTCACGGATTAACCCGCCTTCATCATAGGCTGACATGTGAGAGTTGATCAAAACGAGCTCATGCTCACTTCCTTCAACGCTAATCCTGTTGACTTGAAAACAGCGGTCTAGGTCGACAAACTTCTCAACAAATCCGTCACTAACTGGATAACTTCGCCTCGTTGAGCTGTTAATATTAAACTTTGAGAGCGTCAAAAGACCACTGTTCATGACTCCGATTGGGTCGGTCGGTGGAAAGAAGAGATATGACGTGTGCAAGTTGTTGGCAAATGAAGACCCATAAGCACTAAATCTATTCTTGAAGATTTCACATTGATTTACGAATCTACTTCTGTCAGAACTTGTATCAATTTCTTGAATTAGCATAAAGTCAGGATTTTCGGTTTCAAGTGTGGTCGCAGCACCTTCGGTAGCGGTAAAAGCACTTTCCTTTGAGGTAGCCTTACTGCTTGTGCCTCTAGTTTTTGTGCCATCTAACATCTCTCCCGTGTCCATGAAGAAGGTCCAATCTGGCGTGTAAGCTCCAAAGCCAACATTGAACGTCATTGCTGTGTATTGCGTATTTGTTTGAAGCAAACTACTTTGATTGTTCTCTACTTGTAGCGCTTTGTTGTCTTCAATGCGATAATAATTCATATTCAAATAGACGAGATAAGCACAAATCGCAATTGCAAAGACAATGATTAGTGCGAGTATTGCAAAAAATATTCTACTTGCTATTTTCTTCATGATTGTATTTCTCCGATATTCAAAATTTTGTCCAGTCTTGGAATAGCTATATTGTAGCAGTCTTCGCATAGATAGCAAAACTTAAGTATGATAGAATATTTTTGCAGATAAAGTTAACAAAATTGAAAATCAATTTACAAGAAAGGTTTTGATATGTCAGGACATTCAAAGTGGGCGACAACGAAGCATAGAAAAGCAGCACAGGATGCCAAAAGATCAGCACTCTTCAGCAAACTTTCAAGAAACATCACTGTTGCAGCTAAAGAAGGCGGAGATCCAAATCCAGACAACAATGCATCTCTTGCGGCAGCTATTGATAAAGCCAAAGGATATTCACTTCCAAAAGACAAGATCAAGACTGCAATAGACAAAGCTTTTGGTTCGGGAAAAGACGCAGCAAACTTCAAGAGTGTAGTCTATGAGGGTTACGGTCCTTGCGGAGTTGCAATTTATTGCGAAGCTTTGACTGACAATATCAACAGAACCGTTGCTGATGTAAAGAGCACGCTTTCTCATGCAGGTGGCAATCTTGGAACTAGCGGCTCAGTTGCTTTTCAATTTGAGAAGAAAGGTCAAATTCTCATCTCTAAAGAGCTAGAAGGTGGCAAGAAAGAAGGCATGGTTGCAAATGGTGCAGCAGGCGATGAGGATGAATTTATGCTAGCTGTTGCTGAAGCAGGTGGCGAGGATTATGAAGATGCGGGAGATGAGTGGATCGTCTACACCGGTGCCAGCGACCTAAATACAGTAAAGAAGGGTCTAGCTGAGCAAGGAGTTGAAATCAAGGGTGCTGAACTCACAATGATACCTACTAATCCTCAAGAAGTTACTTTATCTGATGCTAAAAAAGTTATGCGTTTGATAGATAAATTAGAGGAACTTGAAGACCTCCAAAATGTCTATCACACAGCTGATATTACAGATGAAATTGCAGAGCAACTAGATTAATTTTGCTCATTAATAGCTAGTTTAACTGCACAAATTAGCACATCAATCGCACTGTCTAAGTCTTCTAATGTAGGCATAGTCGGTGCGATTCTTATATTTGAGTCATTTTCGTCTCTCTTATATGGAAAAGTAGAACCACTCTTTTGCAATGTAACGCCAAGATCAAGTGCAATCTCAACAGTTCTGGATGCACACCCTTTCGGTGTATCAAACGATATGAAATATCCGCCCTTAGGATTTGACCATGAACAATCGCTATTATCACCTAGACCATCTCTAAGTTTTCTTTCTATCAACTCAAATTTTGGTCTAATAATCTCAGCGTGTTTTCTCATATGGTCTTCTAGAGCCTCTAAGCTATTCAAGAAGCGAACATGGCGAAGCTGGTTAATTTTATCTGATCCTATCATTTGCTTTGAGAGATGCAAAAGGGCATGCTTGATATTATTTTCGCTAGAGGCAAACCCTGCTATACTTGCTCCTGGAAATGTAACTTTTGAAAATGATGCAAACTTAAAATAGCGGTCCTCATTGCCAAATTTTTTGCAAGCGTCACCTATATCTTTGACGATTTCTTTGTCGTCGCAATAGAGATGGTGGACACAATAAGCGTTATCCCAAAATATCCTAAAGTCGCTAGCAGCTTTCATGGAAGCTAAGGCATCGACTACCTCATCTGAATATGTAACTCCTGTGGGATTAGAATATTGAGGAACACAAAATATTCCTTTAATCGACTCATCAGCCTCACACAAAGAGGCGATTTTGTCAACATCGGGACCATCTTCGTGCATCTCTATATTGATCATCTCAATACCGAAATTCTCGCAAATATCAAAATGGCGATCATAACCAGGGGCAGGGCAAAGAAACTTAACTTTCTCGCATTCATTCCAAGGCTTGCCTTCAATTGCACCGAATTGCATGCAACGAGAAATGGTGTCATAGATATTTTGCAAGGCAGAAGAGCCTAAAACAAGAGTATTAGAGACGCTCTCATCCATAACCGCAGCCATAAGCTCTCGTGCTTCTGTGATGCCTGGCAAAAGCCCATAGTTTCTAACATCGACGTCGTCAACTCCGACAAAATCGCTATTTTCATCGAAGATATCAAACATGCCATTACTAAGTGCAAGCTGTTCTTGACAAGGCTTACCGCGCGTCATGTCTACAGAAAGATCCATCTTTTTCAATTCTTCATAGCTCTTCAACATTTTTTCGCCTTTACAAAAATATATTAATAAATGAATAAATTAACATCTTGCTGATGTGCTAACATGTCTTCTTTTGATATTATAATTGTGAATTCGTAGCTTAGGATATAAACTATAAAAATCTTGATTATAGTTAAATTTTGGAGACGAAATTATTTGAATGATTGAGGGAGATTTTTTCGTACTTCTTGCAATTTTGATTTACTTTATTGCAGTTTTGACGATTGGTTTTGTCTATGCCAAGCGCTCCAATTCGTCGACTGAACAATATTTTTTGGGAGGAAGAAAAGTCGGTCCTTGGCTAACTGCACTCTCTGCTGAAGCATCAGATATGAGTGGGTATCTTTTGATGGGAATACCTGGTCTCGCTTATTTCACTGGTGCTAGCGAAGCTACGTGGACTTGCATCGGTCTATGTCTGGGAACTTGGGCAAATTGGCAATTTGTAGCTAAACGCTTGCGCAAGTACTCAGTTAAAGCAAACGATTCAATCACACTTCCTGAGTTCTATTCAAAGAGGCTTCACGACTCGAAGAATATAGTTTCGACGATCTCCGCTTTAATCATACTTTTGTTTTTCTGTGTCTACACTGGATCGTGCTTTGTCACTTGTGGCAAGCTTTTCC
The DNA here is from genome assembly GCA_963622845.1 of Dialister sp. CAG:486. Taxonomy (GTDB): domain Bacteria; phylum Actinomycetota; class Coriobacteriia; order Coriobacteriales; family Eggerthellaceae; genus CAVFJE01. The sequence continues at coordinate 4,465 of CAVFJE010000125.1, read as the reverse complement.
ATACTCTGTTTGGCATTGACTACATGACCATGATGGCATTGGGCGCAATCATAGTCTTTCTCTATACTCTTGTTGGCGGTTACCTCTCAGTAGTTGTCACAGACTTTGTGCAAGGCTGTCTTATGTTCTTTGCTCTTGCCGTCGTGGTTGTGGGATCGATTACTTGGGCTGCAGGAATAGACCATGTTGTCGCATTTTTGAGCGACATACCAGGATATCTATCAATGACAAGCAGTGCTAATCCTACTCTTGGAGCAGATGGCACCCAACTAGTCGAAGCTGGAAGTGCACTTTTCTCTGAGCCAAGTGATTTTGGTATCCTAACTATAATTTCAACTATGGCTTGGGGACTTGGTTACTTCGGCATGCCTCACGTATTAGTTAGATTTATGGGTATTAGGGACGCCGAAGAGATCAAAAAATCGAAGATCATCGCAGTCATTTGGGTCACAATTTCGATGGGATGTGCAGTTTTGATTGGCATGATTGGCAGAAGCATCTTGCCGACAGATCTTCTCACAAGCTCCAGTGCAGAGAACATCTTTATCGTACTTGCTAGAATGATGCTGCCTTCATTTATGTGCGGCGTCGTTGTGTCAGGTATTTTGGCGGCTTCGATGTCGTCTGCTTCTGGATATCTCTTGATTGCAGGCTCTTCAGTAGCAGAAAACATCTACCGAGGCATCTTAAAGCGAGATGCAAGTGACAATCAAGTTATGATCGTTGGCAGAGTGACACTCATTGTAGTTTTCTTGTTAGGCGTAATAATTGCTATGGATGAAAACTCTGTCATCTTTAGAGTAGTTAGTTTTGCTTGGGCAGGCCTCGGCGCGTCACTAGGTCCTTTGACGCTTTGCTCTCTCTATTTTAGAAGGCTCAACATCTGTGGCGCGGTGTCAGGCATCGTCAGCGGTGCTGCAATGGTATTTATTTGGCACTATCTTGTCAAACCATTAGGTGGTATATTTGGAGTCTATGAGCTTCTCCCAGCTTTTATTTTAGGTCTAGTCGTCATGATTGCTGTCTCTCTTTTAACTAAAGAACCTGAAGAGTCAATCTATGAAGAGTTTGATCACTACATGGATTAATTCGACGTGCTTACACAATTCAATAAAATAGGCATCATCGGGGCGATGGATGAGGAAATTGCACCTATACTCGCAAATATGTCATCAAAAGACACGCTAGAGAGGTCGATTGCAAAGTTCTTCTTCAATGACCATCTTGTTGTTGTCAAGTGTGGAATTGGCAAAGTCAATGCTGCTGCTTGTACACAAGCTTTAATTGATAAGTTTGCTTGCGATGCAATAATAAATGTAGGTATTGCAGGTGCTATTGGTCAGAGCATCAAAATTGGAGATGTGGTCGTCGCAACAGATCTCATTGAGCACGATTTTGATGCTAGTGGTATAGGTTTGAAAAGGGGAGAGATCCCCAGAATGGATACTTCCACATTTAGCTGCGACCCAGCTTTGGTCGAGTTAGCTAACAAAGTTTGCAATCAAGTTCTCAATGAGTCTAATGTTCATCTTGGCAGAATCGTCTCTGGCGATGAATTTGTATCATCAAAAGAGAAAAAGCTATTTCTAAGGAACACCTTTAATGCTCTAGCAGCAGAGATGGAAGGAGCTTCTATCGCACATGTTTGTCATATAAATAGAGTTCCTTTTGTCGTAATTAGAGCAATGAGCGATAGTGCAGATGACAACGCTAACGAGGATTATTGCGACAACGACATCTCATCTATAGACAACACTGCCCAAGTATTACTTAAAGTGTTGCAACCTTATTTAGACTAGCTTTTTTGATTAGCTACAGAGAGGCAAGTTTATCTATTGCACGTCTTACAGTGTCGCACATATTTTCTTGATCGATTACACTGTCATGCAATGTTGGAAGTGCAGAAAGTGAGCTTAGAGCTTTTGGGCAAGCATCTGGGTTGATATCCTCAAGAGCACTGAGCGCCTCCCACTCATCATCAAAATCTTTGTAGAGCGACTTCATGACAGCTTGTGGGAATTTATAAGGACTAGCAGTTGAGAGAACCACACTTACTTTATCTCTGTTAAGTTTCTGCGCAACGTTGTATGCAACAGCTGAATGTGTATCTAGCACATAGTTAAAAGAGTCATAGACTTTCTTAATAGTTTTGCTTGTCTCATCTTCGTTAGTTGTGCCAGATGTAAATAGGGATTGCAGCTTTGATTTGGTCGTCTCACCAATCTCGTACTTACCATAAGTTTTGAGATCGGCCATAAGGCTAGCTACAGCATTTGAATCGCAATCCAAGATATAATACAAAAGTCTCTCAAGATTTGAGGAGATTAGTATGTCCATCGAAGGAGACATAGTCTTAAAAAACTCACGATTACGATCGTAGATGCCTGTCTTTATGAAGTCATCTAGTACGTTATTTTTGTTAGCAGCAACACTAAATCTAGCAGGAAGACCGAGTTTGTGCGCATAATAACCTGCTAGCACATCGCCAAAATTTCCAGTAGGAACAGTGTATGTTACAACTTCCCCAAGTTTAATTGCGCCGCTCTTGACTAGGTAAGCGTAGCTTGAAAAATAGTAAATTATTTGGGGGATGAGACGCCCTATGTTTATCGAATTAGCACTAGAGAGCACAATGCCATTTTGATTAGCATAACTGTTCAGCTCATTATTGACGAAGAGTTCCTTGACACCGCGCTGTGCATCGTCAAAATTACCTCGAATAGCAAAGACGTCGACATTTTTGCCAATCTGTGTGCTCATTTGCTTCTCTTGAATAGGGGAGACGCCACCATGTGGGTAGTATACACAGATTGCCGTGTCTTTTACATCAGCAAAACCGCTCATTGCAGCTTTGCCAGTATCGCCCGACGTTGCAGTCAAAATAAGCGCTTTTTTACCTGCACTTTGAAGCGATTTGCTCAAAAGTTGTGGCAGCATAGTCAATGCAACATCCTTAAATGCACTAGTCGGACCATGCCAAAGTTCCAAGACGTAATGGTCGCCAACCTGTCTTATAGGTGCAATTTCATCGTTTTCAAAAGTGCCACTATATGCCTTTTCAATGCACTCATCAATTTCAGATTCGCTAAAGTCATCCAACAACTTTAGATAGACAATTCGAGCTATCCCGCGAAAATCTTTATCTATAATCTCTTCCAGATCAATGCTACAGCTTGAGAGATCAGGCATAACAAATAGACCACCGTCGGCTGCTAGACCTTGTAAAATGGCTTCTTTTGCGCCTATAGGACCGATAGAAGAGCGAGTCGAAGTGTACATATAAGTTTCTTTGCCTATCTATTTATATTGTTAGTAGTTGCTTATTTGTTTAGTAACGCACATAAATCATGCCACCTTGAACGCCGCCTATAACAACTCCGACGCCATAAGTTGCAGCATGAATCATCTGTCCTCCGCCAATATAAATACCAGCGTGACCGCTATTTACGCAAACATCTCCAGGTTGAGGATCAGACACTCTCGTCCAATTCATAAATGTGTAAGTAGTGCCTAAACGTGAATGAGAGCCCGTCAAGCAATAGCTTACAAAACCAGAGCAATCGTATCCACTAGGTCCAACGCCACCCCATGAATAAGGCTTTCCAAGTTCAGCATAAGCACGGCTAACAACTGCATTTCCTGAAACTGATTGAGGCTTTTGGTTGTTATAAGAAGAGCTTGAACTTGTATTGTTTTGTGTATTAGTTGAAGAATTATTCGCTTGCTGAATTTGTGTAACTGCAGCTTGTTGGTTGGCAGCTTCTTGAGCAGCTTGCTGTTGTGCAACGAGTGCACTAACCTCATCGCTTAGCTGGTTATACACTGCTTGCTGTGTTGAAACTAGAGATTGAGCTTCTGCCATCTTGGCATTTGCTTCAGAAGCTTTAGTTGAAGCAACTTTCTCTTGCTCAACATAGAGCGCTTTTTGCTCGTTTAGCTCAGCTTTAAGAGATTTACTCTCACTAACCATATTCGAGTCTTTGTTATTAAGCGAATTTAGGATATCCCAATTTTGCGCAAAAGCTTCAAAAGTCGTGCATCCCAATATAAGATCTAGCAAAGTAGAAGCACCAGATCTATACATGCTTCTTGCTCTTGTGCCAAGCTGTCCTTGAAGATCTTCGATCTTTTGCTGTGTCTCGTCGATCTTGTTTTGAGCTTCATCCATTTTTGACTTGGCGGCTTCTTGTTCCATAACCGCTTGGTTGTAATCATTTTCTGCAACACCTAGTTGGTCTTGAAGAGAACTTAGTTGCGAGAGAGCTGCGTCAGCTTCTGCCTGCTTGTCACTTACAGGCGTTGCGTATGCAAAATTGTCGTCACTGAAAGTTGTTTGGGTAGAAACTGGAATTGACATCGCAACAACAAGTGCGACAGATAGACCAATTCGTGAGGATTTTTGAAGAACGTTTGTTGCGTTTGAACTACTATTATTTTTAATAAGCAAACCTAAACCTCCTAATTC
>CAVFJE010000124.1:0-18148 GCA_963622845.1 Dialister sp. CAG:486 | reverse complement strand
AGATAGATGTGCTTGTCGATGGAAGATTTGAACAAGATAAAAAATCGCTCTCTCTGCATTGGATGGGTTCATCAAATCAAAGAGTTATCGATATGGTAAAAACTAGGCGGGAAGGCGTTATTTGTCTTTATAGCACGCAAGTTGAAAACGACGAGATCCCACCTAATTGGTAAGAGAAGGCAATTAAGTTTGAGAATGAGATAGGCGATGAGTGAAGAGTTAACTAGATTTTCTGTCGCGATGCCTTCATCGCTCGTAGGCGAGCTAGATGAATTGTCTAGGCAGAGAGGCGTTCAAAATAATAGAAGCGAGTTTTTGCGTGACTTGGTGCGCGAGGCAATAACTCAAAACAAGCTTGAGGATGATTTGGGTGTCGAGGTGATTGGTACTTTGACTATCGTCTACAATCATCATTCTAGCGACCTTTCTGATAAGTTGCACGAAATCCAGCACAACTATTGTTCGTCTATCATCACGACCACACACGTTCACGTCGATGCACACACTTGCCTTGAAGTGATTATTATTCGTGGAAAAAATGCAGATGTGAAAGACATCTCTAACAAAATCATGGGCACGAAGGGTGTAAATTTGGGCAGGTTAGTTGTGACGTCAATCGAGGAAATTTAGAGGCAGGTTGGGGATTATATGAACAACGTTTACGACTCTGTAATGCTTGGTCACGGCTCTGGTGGGCTTATGATGAAGCGCATTATTGACGAAGTTTTTTTTCAAGCGTATGCGAAAAATTCTCTTTTGGTCGGTGACGACGCTGCTACTCTTGACTTGGATGGTGGGCAAAAAATTGCATTTTCAACTGATTCATTCGTAGTTAGTCCTCATTTTTTTCCAGGTGGAGACATAGGTAAACTCGCTATATGCGGAACTGTCAACGATGTTGCGACCTCAGGTGCCAGACCGTTATTTATTTCAATCTCGTTTATTTTGGAGGAAGGATATCCTTTATCTAACTTGAAGAAGATTTGTGCATCAATCGCACAAGCGGCTGACGAAGCCGGAGTTGAGATCGTAACTGGGGATACAAAAGTGGTTGGCAAAGGCCATTGCGATGGCGTATTCATAAATACAACTGGCATTGGCATAATTGAGGGCGAGTTTAATTTGTCGGGGCGAAATTGTAAAGCTGGCGATAAGGTGATTTTGAGCGGTACACTCGGAGATCACGGGATAACAATTATGACTCAAAGAGAAGGACTTGGCATCTCTTCCGATGTTGAATCAGATGCGGCACCTCTAAATCACCTAGTTCAAGAAGTGCTCGCCTCCGCCCCTAACACGCGTTGCTTCAGAGACCCAACGAGAGGAGGTCTTGCCTCTACTCTAAATGAATTTGCCGAACAATCTAACGTGTCCATCAACATATTAGAGACAGCTTTGCCAGTCAAAGACAGTGTGAGAGGCGTTTGCGAAATGCTCGGATATGAAATCACACAAGTTGCAAATGAAGGCAAACTAGTTATGGTTGTTCCTGAGAGCGAAGCGTCATTTGCATTGCAAGCTTGTCGCAATAATAAATATGGGCGAAACGCTCAAATCATAGGCGAGATAAGGGAGATCGAAAATAAGGAAGTTGGAGCTAAAGTGTATCTCGAGACAGCTTTTGGAACGAGACGAATTCTCGATATGTTGACGGGCGAACAACTTCCCCGAATATGCTGATTCGAGAGACTTTATTTTCATTCAAAAAAATTGGATTTAATGTTATCATGATAACATCGCATGATTTGCCTGCGTAGGATAACTATTGAGAAATCTCTACTCAGGCAAGTTTTATTTATAAATGTTAGGCGAGATTGATAAGAAGGAGATGATTTATGGCTTATCAAAAGGGTAATGGCAAAAGTGTAGTAGTCGCACTTGGAGGAAACGCTCTTGGCAACACTCCAGAAGAGATGCTTGAGCTTGTTAAGCACACTGCTAAACAGGTAATTGACTTGGTAGAAGATGGCAATAATGTCCTTCTATGTCATGGTAATGGTCCACAAGTTGGCATGATTGCTAGCGCTTTTGGTGTTGCATCTGCAGCAGAGAAGTCTGTCCCAGAGATGCCTTTCCCAGAGTGCGGTGCTATGAGCCAAGGTTACATTGGATATCAGCTATCACAAGCACTACTTGGTGAACTTAGAGCAAGAGGAATTGAAAGATCGGTAGCAACAGTTGTATCACAAACAGTTGTTGATGAGAACGACCCTGCTTTCCAAAATCCAACTAAGCCTGTTGGCACTTTTATGAGTGAAGAAGAAGCTAAGGCAAAGATGGCAGAGACTGGCGGAACTTACAAAGAGGATTCAGGAAGAGGCTGGAGACTTGTAGTTGCTTCTCCAAAACCTCAAAGAATCGTCGAGATGGATGCAGTCAATGACCTTGTTGACAATGGCTATCTAGTTATCGCTGCTGGTGGCGGTGGGGTTCCAGTTCTCGACAATGGCAAACAATATAGCGGAATTCCTGCTGTTATTGACAAAGACAGAACTAGCGCAAAAATGGCAGTTGATATCGCAGCTGACATGCTTGTAATCTTGACTGCTGTAGAAAAAGTTGCAATCAATTTCAACACACCAGATCAAAAAGATTTGGATGAAATTACAATTAGCGAAGCTAATAAGTACATCGAGGAAGGACAATTTGCTCCTGGTTCTATGCTACCTAAAATCCAAGCTTGCATCGAATATTTGGAGGCTTTCCCAAGTGGCAAGGCTCTTATCACTTCTCTTGATAAGGCAGCAGAAGGCTTAGCTGGCAAGACTGGTACTGTCATTAAGTGTGACTAAAGTCATTTGATAAGACTTCCTTTTAAAAGCAAAAGAGCCGCTCGATTTTTTCGAGTGGCTCTTGTTTTGTTTATAGCAAATATGAAACTTCTAAGAAAGCTGAATCTTAGCTGCCTCTTCAGGCTTAAATTCGTTTTTTAGATCATAGATATTGTGTCCTGTTGACTCTCCAAGCTCTCTGCCCTTAAGAGCATATGTGCGGATAAATCTGCGCTCATCGATTGAGCTCCAATGCTCAACGTCCCAAGTAAGATACCCATCTGCGTCACTTCTTGGCTCGTCGAAGATGAAGTCAACTTGTCTGCCATCGATCATAATTTGCATCAGCTCATCGTATGAACCGATTTCAATTTCCTCATCTTTTACTGTGTCGTAAATTTTCATTTTTCTCTCCTCATATTTTTACGCTAAAAATTGCGAATTAAATTCTAGCATAAGCTATTTGTTTAGGATGACGCTGATAACAATCATGGCGGCTGAAAGGAGGATTGAGATGGTGACCCAGACAACGGCCATGCCTATCCAGAAGTTTGTTGGGTACATGCAAATCAATAAAGAGGTTGCCTCAAAAGTCCAATTTCCTTGAGCGAAGAGGATTTTGTGCATCATTATAAACAGTCCTCTGAAGTCGATTGCAATCCACAAGAATAATAACGCGAACAGAATGATTGTTGCAACGCCGCATTGTCTCATGATTATTGCTGCTGCTCGCTTTCCACTGATAAGAGATACTAAAAGTAAAACACCGAGCGATGCGATTAATAGGATTGTAAATACAATTGTAGTTGTATTGAATATTGGCGTGCAATCTTGAAGATGAGAGAGCATATTATCAGAGAGGTCGGACGGGTTTAGCCCTTGCTGTTCTAGGTTGTTCTTGAGAGTTGCCTCATCGATGCTGCCAACAGAAAAATCTCTCGTGTATTGTGCAGCACTTACAAGCTGTTCTTTTGAATATATGCTGCGAGCTGAATCGCTTGTCGCGTTACTCAAAATAGCTGTTGTCAAGGGAACATTTATGCATACCATTAAGCCAGACAATATGAGTGTAGCTACAATGATCACCCGAGAGATAATTTTTGGCAATATAGCTAGCGTAATATCACAACCTTTTCTGCGGTCTCTTTAACTTAAAAATTAGAAATTCATTATAATTTAATTTGCTTAATTTTGTTTATTTGTCATGAAAGAGAAGAGACTCAATGAGAGAGCTGACTAAAGAATATCTAGACATCTTAGAAAATCTTCAAGGAGATGCATCAGGCAGAGCAAAAGCGCTCGATTATTTGCAAAATAGTGATGTTGACGCGCATGGTGAGCCTCTCAATTTTTCATACGTACCATATCTTGTTGATAAAGATTTGCATGAGTTTTTTAGTGATGTTGTGAAAACGACGCATACAATTCTCTCAAAAATCATTGAGCAATATTTAAAAGATGAGGATTACAGAGCTCTTTTTGGGTATTCTAAGCAACTCGAAGACTTAATTATGTTGCCATGCGATTATTCGCAACTTTTGCCGATGGCGCGCTTTGATATCTTCATGGACGAAGATAACCCGCAAAATTTCATGTTTTGCGAATTTAATACAGATGGCACATCTTGCATGTCTCGCGATCTCATCTTAGGCGAAGCGTTAATGGAAGGTAATGCTTTGCAACAGTTTGTTGGCAATCACAAGTCTGTTTCTAACTACGAGCTATTTGATTCGTGGGCAGCAAAGTGTTTAAGCAATTACTATGAGTGTCCATATGCTATTAGTGAGCCTCTTGTAGTTGTAGCTGACTTCATGGACAATCACGCAACATATTCAGATTTTGATAGATACGTCGAAGCCTTCAAAAGAGCTGGAGCACGCTCAAGAGTTGTTGATATACGAAATTTGAAGTTCGATGGCCAAAAGTTATTTGACAGCGTAAGTGGAGATAAGGTCGATTGTATTTACAGACGTGCAGTTACTTGCGACATACAAAATCACTTAGAAGAGTGCAAAGATTTGATCGAAGCTATAAAAGAGAAGAATGTTTGTCTTGTTGGGCACTTCCGTACTACAGTTGTGCACACTAAAACTGTCAACATTGCTCTTTTCTTGCCACAGACGCGTAGCTTTCTTACAGAGAGCGAATGCCAATTTATAGACGATCATTGTCCTAAAACGTATCGTTTAGACGAGAATCTTCCTATCGATATAGATGAGATTGCAGATAATCCTGGGAAGTGGATCTTAAAGCCTGAAGACGATTACGGCGCAAAGGGTGTATTCGCAGGACCAGATTATGACAGTGTTCAATGGGCAGAATTAGTTCAAGAACACATTAGTCAAGGATACGTTGCTCAACAATACGCAAAGCAATTTACAACAGATGTACTGTATACGGGGCGCGATCTCGACAACTCAACGCCTGTCCAAAAATTTAATGCGATGCCTGGGCTGTATTGTTACAATGGCGAGTTTAGCGGAATTTATCTTCGCTGTGGTAATGAGGGCGTGATCGCTGTCGACCACAATGGTCTCGTAAAACCAGCCTTTAAGGTAGATTTTTAAGTAATTTTTAGTTGATTGGATATAGAGAAAAGATAGAAAAATGAATGATGAATTTATATTTACTTCTGAGTCGGTAACAGAAGGTCATCCAGATAAGATAGCCGATCAAATCTCTGACGGGGTCCTCGATGAGCTTATAAATCAAGAATATAAACTTGCAAAAGTTGATCCATTTTGCAAAAGAAGCGACGTTCCTCAAAATGTCAAGAATTTGAGATGTGCTTGTGAGACGCTTGTTACGACTGGAACTGTCTTTGTTTGCGGAGAAATAAGGACAGAGAGTTATGTCGATGTTCAATCGATAGTTCGAAATGTAGTCAACGATATCGGCTATAACAGGGCGAAATATGGTTTCGACGGTGCAACTTGTGGTGTTATAAATGCTATACATGGGCAATCAGAAGATATTGCAAGTGGGGTGGACAGTGCTCTAGCATCTCGCTCAAGCAATGACCTCTATGACAAAATTGGTGCTGGAGATCAAGGGTCCGTCTTTGGATATGCTTGTGAGGAGACTTCCACCTATATGCCAATGCCGATATATCTCTCGCATAGAATGAGCGAGAAGCTAAGTCAGGTAAGAAAATCGGGAGAGCTTGACTTTTTGAGACCTGATGGTAAAGTGCAAGTTAGTGTAAAGTATGCGGGTGGTAAGCCAATTGCAATAGATTCTGTAGTTGTGTCAACTCAACACTCTGAGGCGATTGAGTTGAGTGAACTCGAAAAAGGAATCAAAGCCCATGTGATTGAGCCTACGTTAAGTGAGAATAGCTTTGACATGCCAGCTGATGAGCACCTCTACATCAACCCAACAGGCAGGTTTGTTATAGGTGGTCCAATGGGTGACACCGGACTTACAGGCAGAAAAACGATAGTCGATACTTATGGTGGAGTTGCTCGCCACGGCGGCGGTGCTTATAGCGGCAAAGATCCGACGAAAGTTGATCGCTCTGCTTCTTATATGGCACGCAAAGTCGCCAAAAATATCGTCGCAGCTCATCTTGCTGATAGGTGCGAGGTGCAAATTTCCTACGCAATAGGTGTGTCTCATCCAGTCTCGATACTCGTTGATACTTTTGGCACTAACCATATCGACAACAAAAGAATAGAAAAAGCAATCAGCGAAATCTTTGATCTTCGCCCTGCAGCAATAATCGATTCTCTAAATCTATGGCACCCCATCTATCGTTTAACTACGAATTATGGTCATTTCGGTCGCGAATTAAGCGAGTTTGAATGGGAAAAATGCGACCTTGTAGACGAATTGAGACGTGCTTGCGAATAATTAGTTTTGACTCTAGTTCAAGTTGTCATAGATTCCAAAACGAGAGCACTAGATGGCACTTACACTTATAGTGTGCCAAATGTACTTTTATCAAAGATAGACGTCGGATGTGCTGTTTTAGTTGAATTTCGAGGCAGAAAAGAAGTTGGCTTCGTTGTTGAGATTGAGACTGCAGAAAAAAATTCCAAAGATGAGACAAACTACAATATTCTTGAGGTCGAAGATGTTTTGAGCGAGTCGTATTTCAACTCGCGCACTGCCTCTTTGATGCTCTGGATTGCGCACTATTACATATCTCCACTATCTTGTGCACTTCGACTTGCAATTCCTATTGATGGTGTGCCAAGAGTTGTGCATCACAAAGATGGAACTTTTAGCATAAAAAAGCCTATTGCTAGACCTCGTCAATACAAGTTTAAGGAACGCGAAGTCTCTCAATTTACAAACACTTATTCGCGGCCAGATTCACTTAATCTAGAGCAGCAGCGGTGCCTTGAGACTATCATCGAAAACTATGAGCACGAAGAAGGCAAAAATGTGCTTGTGGATGGCGTTACAGGCTCAGGCAAGACAGAGATTTACTTGCAAAGCATCGAGAATGTCTTAAGCGATGGCAAAAATGCAATTGTACTTGTGCCTGAGATCGCTCTTACACCACAGACTGTCGCTCGTTTTAAATCGCGCTTTGGAGACAATGTTGCGGTCCTTCACTCCCGAATGACACCAGCGGAGAGGAGAAATCAATTCTGGTGGATTAAGCAGGGCAACGCGCGAGTAGTTATTGGTCCGCGGTCTGCTCTGTTTGCTCCATTAGACAATGTTGGTATTATAGTCATTGATGAGGAGCATGAGAGTACTTACAAACAAGAGGCTGCACCTCGATATCATGCCAGAACTGTTGCGGCTAAGATGATTGAGAGTGGCAGCGGTGTGCTAGTTGTTGGAAGCGCTACGCCATCCATGGAGACCCTATATCTTGCGAAACATGATAATAGCTGGACTAGGTGTGAGATAACTCAAAGAGCGACTGGTGCCCCGATGCCTAAAATCGAGATAGTCGATATGACGAAAGTCAAACGAGGCGCGCTTTCTCTCTTCTCCGAAAAACTTCAAAACGCAATCAAAGAAGAACTGACCCAAGAGCACAAAGTCGTTCTTCTGCTCAATCGCCGAGGTTACTCGTCTTTTTTGCTATGTCAAGATTGCGGTTTCGTTCCGGAGTGTCCAAACTGTTCAACGTCTCTCACCTTTCACGAAAGTGGCAACAAGCTAATGTGTCATCAATGCGGCTATGTAGTTGTCTCCCCTCATGTTTGTCCCAATTGTTCTTCACCATATATAAAGCGTCTTGGTGCAGGAACTCAAAGAGTTGAAGCTGAAGTAAAACAAATCATTCGAGACCTTGATGGTGCAAGAGATATCAAAGTTGTCAGAATGGACAGCGACACGACGAAGTCTCGCGATGCACATGAAAAACTCTTAGAGGAATTTGCAAGTGCGAAGAGAGCCATTTTGCTTGGTACGCAAATGATTGCAAAGGGTCTAGATTTTGAAGATGTGACGCTCGTCGGTGTCATCAATGCTGATATTACTATGCATTTGCCTGATTATAGAGCCGCTGAGAGAACTTATGGGTTAATCGAGCAAGTAGCAGGACGTTGTGGCAGGTCGCAACTTTTAGGAAAAGTGATTGTTCAAACATTTGAGGCAGACAATCCTGCTCTTAGAGCAGCGCAGACTCATGATCGAGAAATGTTTTTGCGAGTTGAGATGCCAAAACGCTCAATTTTGAAATATCCGCCTTATGTGAAACTTGCACATGTTTTGGTTTGGTCGCAAGATGAAAAGCTCGTCTCTAAAGAGGCGAAGAAATTGCAAAGAGGTCTGTGTGATTCGATGCGAGAATTTTGCGAGCTAGGGCTTGAAATTAGCATGGCAAACCCATGTCCATTTTATAAGGTAGCAAAGAATTACCGTTGGCATATCTTGATGAAAATTCCTCTAAGTCTTGATATTAGCGATCGTCTAGAGACATTCTTTAGGAAGTATAGATCAGACAAGAAAGTCAACATTTGTGTAGATGTTGACCCTATGCAAATCTTGTAGATATATTATTAATTGCACTAATTGCTATGTCCACTTCTTCAAATGTTGTAAATGAAGAGAATGAAAACCTAACTATTCCCTGGTCAACGGTCGATAGTGCTTCGTGCATTTTTGGAGCACAATGAGCGCCTGGGCGAACACAGATGTTGTATTCTGTTGAGAGAATATCAGCAATCTCGCTTGAATCTTGGCTTCCTATGTTTATCGCTGAAATTCCACAACGCCCGAGCGTCTTGCTTGAGCCTCCATATATGATGATGCCAGGAGCGTCATGTATACCAGCCTCAAAGCGTGATATACATTCATCAATATGAGACTTTATCGAGGTAGTGCCCTTGTCAAGCACGTATTCAACTCCTGCGGCTAGGCCTGCTGCTCCATGTGCGTTAAGCGTGCCTGCTTCCAAAGCGTCTGGCATAAATGCTGGATGCTCATGATCGTAGGAGTGCATACCCGATCCACCGACTTTAAATGGCGGGATTGACAAGTCGTCTCTGACTATAATCGCACCAGTTCCTTGTGGTCCATAAAGAGATTTATGGCCCGTTAGGCACAAAACGTCAATCTCTTCACTCTCCACATCAATATTAAGTACACCACCAGTCTGTGCACCGTCAACTATTACACGAGCGCCACGATCGTGTGCGATTTTAATCATCGAATCGATGTCGTATATATCACCAGTAAGATTTGAGCTATGAGTCACAACAACCCATTTTGTGTTAGGCAAAAAAGCGTGCTCGAACTTGTTTAAGTCAAGAGAGCCGTCTTTTTCGATATCAACGATTGTAAGTTCGACATGTTCCTCTTTACGTTTACGATATAGCGGCCTTAAAACCGAGTTGTGAGACGCCATAGTTGTGATGACATGCTCACCCTGTTTTATCAAACCATCTATTGCAATATTTAGACTTTCAGTTGCATTACAAGTTATAGAGACGCTCTCTGGCGAGCGAGCGTTAAATAATTGCGCGATGTTGCTTCTGCATCGATATACCGCCATCGTACTTGCTAAAGCCGCCGCATGGACACCTCGCCCTGGACCTCCAAAAGTTGTAAGAGCGCTACTTATGGTTTCTACTACAGATGCTGGCTTCATCATTGTTGAAGCTGCGTTATCGAGATAAATTACATCATTCATATCTAAAAGAAATACCCCTCGCTTCTTTATTTTGGCTATATTAAGTCGCTAAAGTTCTAGTTCATGAATTGCATCACACTCGATGTTTTCTTGTTTCATAAACTCTTCAAGTCTAGACCTATCTTCAAGATTTTCTCGCCAAGCAAGACCACATCCAGCACTGATGACGCGAGGAACTGGGATAAGTCTGCCGCCAAAACCAGCTGCCTTAGCAGACGCCTCCATGTGCATCGCTTCAGTTGTAGTGTGGAAGGTCACTACCGCAAATTTTTCTTTCTCAGTCATCTTTAAGTTCTATTGCCAATCTTTAGTCGTGTCATTTGTAAATCAAGCTTTTAGCACAACTAGCTTAGCGTTAAAACAAAGTCTGACCCGCTCTCAGCAATTTCAACACTTTTGCCTCGCTTAGTTGCCATTTTAGCAACGTTGTCTCTTGGAATTGTGCTTGAAACTGTCACTTGAATCACGTCATCGGGATTATTTTTTATTGCGTCAAGCGTAAGCATAACAGGTTGCGGACATTCTAACCCTCTTGCGTCAACTTCTACCATGTTGCTCACATCTCCTTTCGAAAAGCAAAAGCCAAGTTGTATCTCTATTAACTGTAACAGAAATATATCTTAATTTATCGGTATTTTAAGGCCTCTTGCAGCCTTAAAGCAGCGAAAATACGTCGCCCACCTTCTCTGATATGCACACCTCTGCTCTTTTATCCGCCGATGTTGCTGACAGATTGATGATTGCAAGATGCTTTCCACTAAAATAGTCAATCATTGAAGCGGCAGGGTAGACTACAAGAGAAGTGCCAGCGATTATGAGGATTTCAGCATTAGATATTGCGCGCAAGGCATTGTCAATAACTTGGCTATTCAAAGCTTCCTCATATAGGACAACGTCAGGCTTAATAATGCTGCCACATTTTGTGCATCTCGGAATGCCATCATTTGAATTGTTGCGGGCATGCAATATTTTATTTAACGAATACTTCTCACAACACTTCATGCACGTATTTCTGTGAACAGAGCCGTGCAATTCAAATACATTTTTGCTGCCTGCCATTTGGTGAAGACCGTCTATATTTTGAGTAATTACAGCCTTGCAAATACCATCTCGCTCAAACTCAGCTAGTTTTGTGTGTGCTTTATTGGGCTTGGCATCCTCGAAAATCATCTTCTCGAAGTAAAAATCGAAGAACAAGTCTGTGTGTTCAAGAAAAAACGAGTGCGACACCATGACCTCAGGGGGATATGGATACTTTTCATTAAAAACCCCGTCACTACTACGAAAGTCCGGAATTCCACTCTCTGTTGATACGCCAGCTCCCCCAAAGAAAACAAGACCACCATCTCTGCAACTGCTAATCCAACTTTTTAGCGTTTCAATTTGTGGTCTGGACTCCTCTTTTATGCTATTCATTTTGCAACCTTCCTCGTTTAAGTTAATAATTGGTCAATTTCAACTCAAGTACTTAGCTTCTAGATTTCTTAATGCAACTCGCATCTTTTCGTCTCTATCAGGCTTTTCAAATTTTGAAGCTGGCACAAGCCTATGATTGGGAATGATAATTGATATTGGACAATTGTGCGCCGCAAGTGGTATGCGCCTATATGAACTTTCCTTGTCAATCATTTTAGCTAGAGAGCGAGGAGTTATCGTCTCTCCAAAATTAACTCGCCGAAGCGCTTTCCACACTTCTTGTTGAAAAGCACTGCCAGCTGGGTTTATTTCTATATCAAAAGTAGTTCGCCGCCCACTTAAGTATTCGAGTATTTCAGTCGAACAAACATTTTTCAACCTTGTTGGCTTATATGTGCCGGACAAAACGCGTGCGCCAAGATAAAGTTCGGTGATTGAGTTTCCATTTGAGCCTATTGTAATTTGGCCAAAAGGAGTATTATAAATGTAGTATGTCAAGTCACGAAGAGGCACGAGCAAACAATTGTTTTTATTAGCGTTTATAATAATTATAGAGGTTTGCTCTTTGTAAATAGGAAAGCAAAAATCATGTATGAAAAAACGAAAATATCACCGTCGATTCTCTCAGCCGATCAATGCTACCTCGGCAAAGAGGTCGAGTTAATTGAGAGTGGCGGTGCTTCATTTGTTCATGTTGATGTTATGGATGGTCATTTTGTGCCCAATCTAACCTTTGGTCTTCCGCTGATCAAAAGACTTAAAGAGCTTACTAGATTGCCACTTGATGTCCATTTGATGATAGACAATCCACTCTCTCAAGTCGACAAATATATTGATGCTGGTGCGGATATCATCTCTGTTCACGCGGAGACCGCAACAATTGATGAGCTCGCGACTATTGCGACAAAATGCCACAAGTGTAATGTTAAGTTTTCAGTTGCACTAAAACCTAAAACTAGCTGTCATGTTCTAGACGACATTATTGCAGATTGCGATATGGTGTTGGCCATGAGCGTTGAACCTGGATTTTCGGGTCAAAAGTTTATGCCCACTGTTATCGATAAGCTTGCTGAGATTTGCGCGATTGCCTCTGCACACAACGTCTCACCACTTTTGCAAGTAGATGGAGGAGTCGGAGTTGGTGTGGCACAAAAACTTTGCGCTTCAGGGGCCGACGTTTTGGTGGCAGGCAACGCCATTTTTTGTAGCGGAGATTATGAGGGCGCAATAACAGCTATCAAGGTGGATGCAGAAGTTGGCAGGAGTGCAGGACTTAAACGGCGCGAGGCAGTTGAAAATTTTGGATAAGCGTGACTATATATATCTTGATTACAATGCGACAACTCCGCTTTGCGAGGAGGCCTCAATCGCGTTGAAGCCTTACTTGAACAATTGTGGAAGAGATTCTTACCCATGGAGAGGAAATGCAAATTCGCTCTATACTATTGGAAGATCGTCTGCAAGCGCAATAGAGGAAGCGAGAAAAAGTGTTGCAAGGTGTTTGAATTGTCAAAGACCAAGCGAGATTGCTTTTACGTCAGGTGCAACAGAGTCCATTTACTTAAGTTTGTCTGGACTCTTTGCGGCAAATGGATGCGCGCACATAATTATGACAAGCATTGAGCACTCAGCTGTAATTAACGCTGCTAAGCATATTGCTGGCAAGCAAAATTTGATTTTGCTTAAACCTGATAGGTCTGGCTTTATTTCTGAGGAAGCTCTTTTATCAGCGCTGCATGCAATAGACAAGGCATTAGTTTCCATCGGTTATGTCAACTCAGAGATCGGCACAATACAAGATATATCAAAATTGGCCCAAATCACGCATGAGCAGGGGTGTGTTTTTCATACTGACATGACACAGGCAGTTGGCAAAATTGATGTTGATTTGCAAAAACTAGATGTTGACGCCGCGAGTTTTTCTTCTCATAAATTCTGCGGTCCAACTGGTGTGGGTGGCTTGTACTTAAAAAACAAGACAAGGTTCACGACTCCCATTGCAGGAGGGGGACAAGAAAATGGACTTCGAGGCGGAACGCAAAATGTTGCTGGAATTGTTGGCATGGCAGCAGCTCTAGATGCTGCATGCAAAAATCTTAGTGATGAGCGTGAGAGACTCTTCTCTTTCAAAAAATATCTCTTTGAAGAGGTCCCTAAAATTAAAAATGAAAACGGTGCTTGCAAATTTACTATCGAGAATTGCGATTGTGAGGATTTCTTGCCTAACTTGATAAACATTATTCTGCCAAAGATTGAAAGCGAAGTGGCAATATTGAGATTTGATGAGCTAGGAATTTGCGTATCAGGGGGCTCAGCTTGCTCTTCTCATTCGCTGGCGCCGTCTGCAACGTTGAGCGCTATCGGTATCAAAGACGATGAAGCACTTTGCGCCCTTCGCGTAACATTTGGTCGCTATACAACAAAAGAAGACATTGAAAAATTCTTGCATGTACTCAAGGAGGTTGTTGAATGGAAGAAATAATTAAACTAGATTCATTTGAGCTTGCCCTGAAAGATAAGCACCATAAAAGGATGACGATAGGAGAGCTTGAAGAGGAATTGTTGCACAAGTATCCTCTCTCCCAAGGAGAAGTTTGGGACAAAGGCGGACTTTTGGTCGGAGATAGAAGTGCAATAATTAGAAAAGTTGCTGTCGCACTAGATCCAACTATTTCAGCAATTAGGTCAGCAAGCAATGCGGGTGCAAACTTGCTTTTAACTCATCACCCTATCTTCAGAGAAGGTGTCGAAGGCTTTTATCCACATAGACAAGGCGAACTTTCAACACCAGCGAGTGCTGTATATGAGGCGATAGAACGAGGTGTTGGTTTGATGAATTTTCACACCTCGCTCGACGTGTCTGTTGCTGCGCATAGAGTTTTGCCTTCACTTTTGCATCTAAAAAGATGCAAGCTTCCTATTCAATTTGGCAAGAAGGTGAAAAAATCTTCCGTTTTGTGCCCTGTTGGTGACAGTAAAAAAATAGGTTATGGACAATTTGTCGCTTTTGAGAAGCAAATGACTTTAGGTGATCTTGCGAGACGTTGCGTGAGCGTTTTTGGAAAAAACCCAAGAGTGTGGGGAGACATGAGAACGAGTATTCATTTTGGCGCCACTGTGACAGGTAGCACGGGAGATCTCGTAAAACGAGCGGTCAATGCCCAGCTAGACGTATTGATATGCGGCGAGGTCAAGTATCATGATGCTTTGCAAGGTATTGAAAGCGGTCTCTCTATTATAGAGCTTGGTCACGACATGTCAGAGCTTCCTTTGGCAGCACTTTTAGCTAATGATGCAAAAAATGCGGGAATGAAAAAATCGCAAATCATTCTTCTCGACCAATCACACAATTGGCACCACGTTGATGCAATTAGAATTTAAGAAGAACATTTTAGGGAAGCAATTGAACAATGATAGCTTATTATTAAAAGAGTAGTCTCAAATATAAATCAAAGCGAGGCGTGCTATATTATCTTTTATGAGGTGATTTTATGAAGGCTTCAAATGAGGACATAGACAAGTTAAGAGAGATTCAAAGTATCAATCAAGAGATTGCTGAAAAGAAGAGGCAATTTGAAGAGCTGCCTGAAAAGGCGCAATATGTTGCTCTTTCTAACAAATCTCAAGAGATTGAAGACAAATTGTCACAAGTCCGAGAAATGAACAATGACGCTCTGAAGCGTTACGAAAAATTACTTATAGAAGATTCGCAACTTCAAGAAAGGGAAGATTCCGTTCAGCAATCGATTGATGAAGCTGCTGGAGATTTTAGAAATCTTGAGGTTCGCACTAAAGAGCTTGACGGTATAGCTTCGCGCCGTACACTTCTAGCAGATATGATTTTGAAAGTTGATGAGGAGCAAGAAAAAACAAAGAAGCTAATTGAAACTCTTGAAGATGCTGGCCTAAAAGTTCAATCGAAAATGATGATTTTGAGCGAGAAAATTGCGTCTGAAAAGCAAAGTGTTGAGAGCGTTCTTTCCCAATATAACCAGCAACTTGAAGATTTGTTTAACGGGTTGCCCGAGCAACTAAGCGAAACTTATAAGCGTGCGTCTACTAGAGTTGGCAGTGTTGTTCTCTCGGAACTCGAAGGTGATAAATGCAAAGTTTGCAGATCTATTCTTGAGACTGGCACTTTGCTAGATCTAGAAAAAGAAGGAAACATAGGCATTTGCCCTTCTTGTGAGCGAATTTTGATAATCAATCAAAGCGACACTCAAGGTTAAAGACGAAAGTAGAAGCATTGCATTTTGGACATTAATTAAGGGTGGTGCGGGCGAAAGGACTTGAACCTTCACGGAGCTTAGCTCCACTAGCACCTGAAGCTAGCGCGTCTGCCAATTTCGCCACGCCCGCGATTAAGAAACGATGACTATTATAAGTCTTATTGCACGTCTTAATGCTAAAAATGAAATTCTTTTCACCTTTTATCGGGTTATGTATCCGCCTCCCAAGACGACATCTCCATCATAGGCGACAATTGATTGACCTTTAGCTGGAGCGCTTATTCCGTTGTTAAACGTAGCTATAACTTCATGTTCATTTACGACTTTGAGCAAGCAATCGACATCGGTCATGTTATACCTTATCTTCGCGCTGCAACGAATTGTGTCACCTATTTTAGGATCTATTGAGATCCAATTGAAGTCGCTCGCATAAATACATTCTTTGATTAGATCTTGGCGATCTCCCACAACGATAGTTCTTTGCTCCGTGTCAATATCAACAACGTATATTGGATGTCCAGCAGCTATGCCTAGACCCTTTCGCTGACCAATAGTGAAATGTTGCGATTCGCCGTATGTGCCTAATAAATTGCCACGCTTGTCTAGTATTTTACCTTTAAGGGGAGATTGTTTGACACCTGTATAAGTAGAAATAAAGCTGCTAATGCTTCCATCTT
The DNA here is from genome assembly GCA_963622845.1 of Dialister sp. CAG:486. Lineage (GTDB taxonomy): Bacteria > Actinomycetota > Coriobacteriia > Coriobacteriales > Eggerthellaceae > CAVFJE01. Next base: position 1,956 of record CAVFJE010000124.1, on the reverse strand, counting down.
CAACGAAACATATATCTTGTGACTCGGGTTTGTCGGCAACAACCATATCGACCTTATCAGCTAAGTGTCTCACCTCACTTTTCGTGAGAGATCCGACAGGGAAAATAACGTATGGTAGCTGGTCTTTTGTGATGGTGTGCAAGACGTAGGATTGATCTTTCTTTTGATCTAGACCACGCTTTAGAACGAGCCGACCTTTATGTTTTTCAATCCTAGCATAATGACCGGTAGCTATTGCATCAAAGCCCATGCCTCTTGCTTTTCTGAGCAACGTGTCAAATTTCAGATATCGATTGCACGCAATGCAGGGGTTAGGGGTAGAGCCTGACATATAGCTTGCTACGAAAGGGTCAACGACGTGTTGTATAAATTCTCGTTTGCAATTTATCGTGTAATGTGAAATTCCTAGTTTGTGGCAGACATCTTTGGCGTCATCAACATCATCTATGCTACAACAACTTGAAGTGATAGGGCGACCAAGCAACTCGTCATCGAAAAGCTTCATTGTGGCACCTGCACATTCAAAGCCTGAATTCGCGACGGCAAGCGCACTTACAGCAGAGTCAACTCCGCCACTCATGGCAATCATTATTTTAGGAGTGCTTCCCATTTTCTCTAAATCTAGAAATATCTATGAAAAAATTTCGTCATCGTATCAATTTTGCCAAGCTCTTCAGCTTCAATTGCACGCTTTTGTTTGGCAGTAAAGTAGTTGAAAAGTAAATTATAGACGAGTGTATTGACTAGACATACAACTAATATGAATATGAGGGAGAGCTCATTAAGCGAGGCGATGTCGAAAATTGATGGCAAAAAAACTATGCCGACTAAAAGGCCTATGACGATGCTAATCGTAAGGAGTGCTCGCAAGGGCGTGTAGGGGATTGATAGTCTTATGACCAACATTAGCCCTAAATATGAAAGACAAATAAGACTAATGGTAGCAATCTCGTTATGCGTCAATTGTGTGACAGTGTAACCAATTGCACTTATTGCAAGAATTGAAATTATAGCGCAAATTCCGCCTGGAAGTGAGCGAACTATGCAATTTGCCAAAAAGTGTCCTCTTACGCGATCCACATTTGGCTCAAGCGCTAATACAAATGACGGAAAACCGATGCACAGACAACTAAAGAGCGTCATTTGAATTGGCGTGAAGGGATATTGCCATGGAAGGAAGACGAATGCTACGCCCAAGAAAAGCGACATGAGTGTTTTGACTAGAAATAAAGAGCCTGAGCGCTGTAAGTTGTTGATTGAGCGTCTGCCTTCTGCAACTACTTCAGGCATATGCGCAAAATCGTTGTCAACTAATACTAGGTGAGAGACGTTTCTTGCTGCGTCTGATCCTGCAGCCATCGCGATTGAACAATCGGCACTTTTAAGCGCCATGACATCATTGACGCCATCACCAGTCATTGCCACAACATGATGATTTTCTTGCAATGCATCGACAAAAGCTTTCTTTTGCTCTGGTTTAACTCTGCCAAAGATTGAATACTTGCTCATCGCGTCCTTTATATCGTCGTTGCTCTTTAGCTTTGTCGCATCAATGTATCTCTCCGCATTTGGAACGCCAACTTTTTGCCCGATAGAGCTAACTGTCAAAGGATCATCACCCGATATTATCTTTAGGTCAACACCTTGTTTTACGAAATAATCAATAGTTTGTGGAGCAGATTTTCTAATCTCATCTTTTATGCACACGAAGCCAACAGATCTTGAATTGCCCGAAATTAAGTATGTACCATCACGCTCAACCAAGCTGTCAACTTCAGCTATCAAAAGCACTCGTGAACTTGATGCAAGAGAGTCGAGCTGGTCTTTGATTTTCTCAAATTCACCATAATTGTCTTTTAAAACGAATTGAGCAGCTCCCATCACATAACTTTTTCCATCAATTGTTATACCTGACCATTTTGTCTCAGAAGAAAACGGAGCAAAAACTTCTGGGCT
>CAVFJE010000123.1:1804-2892 GCA_963622845.1 Dialister sp. CAG:486 | reverse complement strand
CATCAGCGCACTTAAGAGCTAGTGACTTGTATGGCGTCGTAATGTTGATTGCACGAAAGTCATGTTGCAATATAAATTTTTCGGCTTCTTGTTCACTTGCAAAATCTGCAATTTCATAAGTCCAATCAAGTCCTCTTCTCAAGAATATATCTCTCCATAATTGTGGTGACTTAGAATGGGAGATGCTCTCGCCAACAACATACATCTTCTCGCACATAAAATTATTAAGAGTTGTCGGCAGCAATCGCTGCTTGATGTTCTTGATACGTTTTTGAAAAGGCATAAGTGCCATCTTTATTTGTATAGAAAAACATGTAATCTGTCGCATCAGGATTGCAAGTAGCTTGTAATACAGACAAAGACGGGGAGCAAATTGGTGTAGGCGGAAGACCTGCATTAGTATACGTCGAGTAAGGATCGTTAGCGTGAACCTCATCTCCAGTTGGGTCGTGTCCTACGACATAGGCAGTTGTAGCATCTGATTGCAAGTATGGTGAAGCAGAAGTGAGGCGATTATAGAAAATTCCAGCTACTGTAGCTCTGCCCTCACCTGCACACTCCTTTTCAACAATAGATGCCAAATTAACGGTCTGATATAAATTCAAGCCCTTGCTCTGGGCATAAGAAAAGTCAAGGCTCGATGTCTCCGTTCTAAATTGTGCTAGCATCTTTTTTGTCATAGAAGTTGCATCATCAGAACTCTCTATACTATACGTCTTTGGAAATAAAAACCCTTCCAATGAATTTTCTCCAACAGTTTTTAAGAATTCAAATTCATCAACATATTTTGAAGCATTATTTGTAGCTTCTATAAAGTCATCAGCCTTAATCTTGCCGTTCGTTGCACTTTCTAGAGCCTGTGCTGATGCAGCAATGGTGTATCCCTCAACGATAGTTACAGTTGGAAGAGTATCACTTTTGCCATTTTTTATAGCTTCAGCAATTTCGTTTGTGGAAGTTCCACCTGCAAAAGTATATTGTCCAGGTATTATTGAAGTATCAGCACCAATTTGTTTCATCGTATCAACAAAGCGCGATGCTTCTTTTACAAGGTTAGCATCAGCTAATTTTTGTGCTACTACCGATGG
>CAVFJE010000123.1:0-1794 GCA_963622845.1 Dialister sp. CAG:486 | reverse complement strand
GTTGCACTTGATTGACTAGACAAAGAACCTCTATTATCACTGCATCCGCTAAATATTAAAACACCAAAAAGCACTAATATAATTACGGCAATACCGATGGCAATATACACACCATTCTTATTCTTTTTAGGTCGAATTGGACTTGAATCATAAGTAACGAACTCTCGTCTCGCACGAGCGTGAGCTTGACGTGCACGCAGGCTTGATCTTTTTTGAACTGCTTTTTGTGTATGCCTTGCCACTTTTTTACAAATCTCCTTGCCTAAAGGTCTAGTTATTCCTTCTTCTCATCGAGATAAGATTGAAGGAAAATCTGTGCTGCCACCATATCAATTTTACCACGCATCTCGCGCTCACTCATCCCGCACTCTTTCATATAAACCTTCGCTTCACGACTTGAGAGTCGTTCATCGACAAATTCAACATCAAGACTACATTTTTCACTAATCTTCTCTGCAATATTTTTGATTTTACAAGCTTGAGACATGCTCTCACCAGATAGAGATTTTGGCAAACCAACGACTAATTTTTCCACTTCCCAACGATCAAGCAAATCTAAAAACTTTTTTGAGCAATCTATGACATGATGAGCCTCTTCAACGCTTACGGGTGTAGCTATAGTTTCTTTAATATCAGAAATTGCAATTCCTACTCGCTTCTCCCCTATGTCTAGCGCCATAATTCTCAATATATAAAACTATGCTAAGATCTCTTTTGCAGCTTTTAGAGCATCGTCAATTCCGGATGCATCTTTTCCACCCGCTTGTGCAAGATTAGGCTTTCCGCCACCGCCGCCTTTAATTAGTGGACCGATGTTTTTGATGATGTCTACAGCATTAAAGCCAGAGCCAACTGCCTCATCGCTGCAAGCTGCTAAGATGAGAGGCTTATCCTCGTCGCTAACTCCAGCTAAAACACAAGCTCCGGGCGCCTTCATCTTGGTTTTAAGCATATCCCATAGATTTCTTGAACTTGCTGCGTTTATTCCATCAACTCGAGCGATTACAATAGGATATCCTTTATTTGTCTCAAAACATTGTGACAAAAGCTCATCCAAAGTGCTATCGTTGAGAGCTTTGTTTTCCTTACCAGCATTGTTTTTTGCTTCCTTTAGAGAATTTAGTGTTGCTTGAGCTCTCTCAGCGACATTGTTGAGCGGACACTTAAACAAATCAGCAGTCTCTTTTAGCTGGTCGGTCAGTGAATTTATATATTCAAGAGCACCTTTGCTTGTAACAGCTTCAATTCTTCTCAAATTTGCTCCAACAGATGATTCACCTAAAATCTTGATAAATCCAATTTCGGAAGTATTTTTGACATGACAGCCACCACAAAGTTCAGCTGAAAAATCGCTTGCTTCAACAACTCTAACAACGTCGCCATATTTTTCACCGAACAGCGCCGTTATTCCGCTTTCTCTAGCCGAAGTTAAAGAAGTTTCATAGATATTAGTGTTTATACTCATCATTATCTTTTCATTAGTCAGACCTTCAACTTCTCTAATTTGGCTAGGCGTCATAGCTTCAAAGTGAGTGAAGTCAAACCTAAGTCTGTCTGGCCCAACGTAAGATCCAGCTTGTTTAACGTGATCGCCCAAAACATTTCTAAGAGCGGCATGAAGTAAGTGTGTGGCAGTATGATTTCGCTCAGTTAGGTGTCTATGCTCAGGGTTTACTTTAGCACAAACGCTATCGCCAACACTAATCACACCACTTAAAACCTTGCAATGATGAACATGCAAATGAGCTTCTGGTGCCGTCGTGTCAAGTACATCAACACTTACCATATCAGATA
>CAVFJE010000122.1:0-3155 GCA_963622845.1 Dialister sp. CAG:486 | reverse complement strand
GTCATCGTTTTTGTCAAACTTAACTACATAGCTGTTGTCTGCTTCCCATTGTGCAAATAGCGTCAAATCTCCAGCTGGCATAGTATATTCACTAGGATTGTTAATCATTTTTGTGCCTTCAGGATCTAGAGACCACCCTTTTAGTTTATGCCCAGCAAAAGTTGGTGTAGTTAGTGAACCTAATTTTGAACCATAGGTTACATTTTTTGCATCAATTGAACTTCCGCCCTGTGTATCAAAAGATAGACGATAAGTGTCAGCTACATAGTTAATAGTCAGGGTGGTTGAATTGTCTGATGCTATAGAGACATTGTTAAAGCCTTGTGCACTATAGCCTGGGTAACTTAGAGCAGTGCCATTAGTCAGTTGTCCTGCACTTCCCTCTTTCCACTCAACGTAAGTGTTGCCTGCTATAACGTGATTTACTTTGTAATAGTTAGTCGAATAGCTCCAACTAGTCGCAAGAAGACCAGTAAAAACGCCTTCTGTCCCATTCTTATCTTCCTCTAGTGCCCATCCATGTTGTGCTAGACCCGACCACTCAGATTTGCTAGAAGTATAGTGGTGAGCAGAACCGAGAGCCTCGTTATAACATGTCCAAATTGCAGTTGTTCCGCCACTTTGGAATGCATTTTCTGCTCCATCATTAGTCCATCCATTTGCACGAAGTGTAACCATCTCGTTTGCATCTTTTGAGTAATAGTGAGAAGACTTGCCCATTGAACCTAGTCCAGCATTATAGAAACGATAAACGGTAGTATCCGTTGTGCCGCTTGCTGGTGCCAACCATGAAATTCCCTCGCCGATCCATGCATCAGCATTTTGCGTGCTCATATTCCAAAAATTATCATACTCAGTTTTATTTGTCGTGAAGAGATGCTCAGATGTGATCATATTATAGAGACGATATACAGGCTTGACTCTTGTATAAGTCACTTGAACATCATTAGTAGCAAGCGTCATCTCACCCAGAGTAATTGTATGTTGCTCCGTAACATAATTTTTCAAAGAATCAAACGTCGTCATATTGCCATTTGAGCTCATTCGTCTTAGATACTCAGAGTTCACGCTTTGAACTTGATTGACTTTAATAAGATCGCTCACAGTGTAGCGTACTGATGAATTGACTCTTACTTCGGTAGGAATGTAGAGATCGCTGCCAATGACAGAGCCTTTCCAATTAAGATTGACTGTATTTCCTGAAACATAGCTGTCCCTATCAAGAGAGCTTACACCCCCTGAACCAGTCACATTTAAGTTAACAGTCATTTTTGTAGCAGTAATATCTGCCTCATCAGCATGTGCACTCAATGATGTTTGTGCAAAATTAAAACCAATTGCACCAAGTGACAATGCTAGTGCAACAAAGAGAACTATACAAGAGTTTTGCCATCTCAAATGTCGCTGCTTTTTTACTTCTGTCTTTAACATAATCTCCCCTTCCGACGAATAAGAAACGTTTGTTTACTTTTTTGACATTATAAGCATATCATAAAAAACTAAACAATTGTGGAAAATTTCATAAATACACCAATTTTATCTAATCTTTTTTCTTCTTAAAAAAAGATAACACCCAATTATTTTTTTGGGTGTTATCTTGCCTTTCTTGATATCTAAATTAATCGCACGCTCGATATCTATTTATTTGCCTACTGCGAAGCAAAGGACTGTACTTGTATTCCACTGTGGTGAGCGGATGCCTTCAAATAGCGAACCTCCTCTTACTACTAATCCTCTATACTTGCCGATGCTGTCGCAAATAGTTGATCTCGTCCAATAATCCTCGCCAGTCCAATAAGGGTCAGTGTAGTTGTTTGGTCTGCTTCCAGCTCTTGTGTAAGCTTGCCTTCTAAGAGCGTTAATTTGATTTGTACCAGAAACACCCTTATTCTTCCAGAAGGTATATTGATCGCCCTCGTACTCATAATTGTGGTTCTTATAAGTTGACTCTTGAGTTGAGACCATTTCTTGGTAAGACATAATCCAGAACTTATCAGTAGTTTGAACGATCGAGTCGCTTGGATTACCACTTGTATCCCAGCCAAGCCTTGTGTATTTATTAACAGAGAGAATCTTGTTAACAAACGAGCTCTTGAACAAGTTATAAATTGTTCCTGATGACGTCGATTTTCTCAAGTCAGAGTCTCTCCAACCGCCAGATATTGTGCTCTTTGGATTCAAGTAATAAGCATCCTTTAGAGCATGTGTCATCTGGAATGTCAAAATTGAATTGTCGCTCTCTGTTCCACCACCCGTCTTCTTAGTAGTGTGTGGTCCAACTTGTACGATTCTGAATTCAACGTAGGCATTCTCGTTAATACTTCCTACACTATTCAGAACTGACTCATCCTTATATTGTGTATAGAGATGGTAGTTGTCGTTGTTCATATATGCCTCGTACTCTGCCTTAATTTTTGCGTAATCCTTGCCAGCCTTAATGTTTGCCAAATCTTGGTCAATGTCAGTTTGAGTCTTAATTACGCCACTTAATGGGTTAGTGTAATAGACATCGTCATATTGAGGCTCTGTGCCAACAATTGTAAGTTTTGCAGGTGCTAGCCAATAATCACCAAGTATAGAATCAGTCCAAATTGCATAGAGATTAATCTCTGATCCTGGAGTTGCGTTAATCTTGCCATCGAATCTGTCAATATATTCAATAGTCGTTGCACTAGCATTCGTGCTCCAGCCCTTAAATCCATAGAAGTTTTGACCTGAGGCATCCTTTGCGATGAAAGCATTCTTTGGAAGCTTGTTGCCAGCACCAACGAGTACTTCTTGACTGTCCATCGTACCACTTACTTGCATGCCAACGCTCGTTCTAGCATTGCCATGGAAGTTGATCTTGTACATCGCAGCCCAACCAGCATAAATTGTTTTGTCTTCATTTAGCACTGTAGACCACTTGTACTCGGTAATCTCATTATGTGTATCTTTGTCTGTGTACCAACCGATGAACTTATATCCACCTGTTCCATCGTATGGATCAAGAGGTTGAGGAGCTGCAAATCCCTTTGCTACTTCAATGTCGTAGTTGTTGCCACCTACTCCACCTAAGACTATATGCAATTTAACTGTTGCAACTTTTGCCTTCCATGTTGCTTGCAACTCTGTATCCTCATCAAACTTAGTATCCTTATCTACTTTAGTTCCGT
>CAVFJE010000121.1:0-10629 GCA_963622845.1 Dialister sp. CAG:486 | reverse complement strand
TTACTTGCCGTCTTAATGGTTGAGACCGCATAACCACCGCCATCTATTATATATAATAAACTCATGCCTGTCATCAATTTAAGAGAAAGCTAGGTTGCAAAAGATGTCAAGATTTTTAGAGGAGATAAAGGCTAGAGCCAAAGAGTTGAACAAGACTATCGTTTTGCCAGAAGGCGACGACGAGAGAGTTGTAAGGGCAGCCGAAATTATAGAGCGCGAAGGTCTTGGCAGAGTTATTTTGCTCGGGAGCCGAACTCCTAAAGAAATTGAGAGCCGAAAAGACGAGTTTGCAGAAACTCTCTTTAATTTGCGAAAAGAAAAAGGAATGACCGAGACCCAAGCAAGAGAGCTTGTCGACAATCCTCTTTATCTCTCTATGCTATTAGTCAAGTGTGGCATGTGTGATGGCGTAGTCGCGGGAGCTGCTAATGCGACAGCGGACGTTTTAAGACCTGCGCTTCAAATTGTCAAAACAGATAAAACTTCTAAGCTAGTTTCTGCTTTTTTCGTAATGTGTGTACCAAATTGCGAATATGGTGAGCACGGAACATTCGTCTTTGCTGATTGTGGGCTTAACGTTAGCCCAGATGCTCAATCGCTTGCTCATATTGCAATACAATCTTCTAAGTCTTTTGAGAAACTTGTTGGGGGAGAAGCTAGAGTTGCCATGCTGTCCCACTCAACAAAGGGCAGCGCAAAAAATGATGACGCACAAAAAATGATTGAGGCGACAGCAATAGCGAAAGAGCTAGCACCTAACCTTGACATTGACGGAGAGCTTCAACTCGATGCTGCCATAGTTTCTGACATCGCTAAATCAAAGGCACCACAGTCTAGTGTCGCAGGACATGCCAACGTCTTCATCTTTCCGGATCTCGATAGTGGCAACATTGCTTATAAAGTTACAGAAAGACTTGCAAAAGCTGCGGCCTATGGACCAATTACACAAGGAATAGCAGCACCTATAAATGACCTCTCCAGAGGTTGCACCGCCTCAGATATTGTCGGTGTAGCTGCAATAACGGCAGTTCAGAGTAGCTAGTCGCGACCGCTCGCCATATAAAAGAGAGCAAGTGTCCCAGGTCCAGAATGTGCACCGATAACGGGGTCGATATAATTTATATAGATCTCGTCAATGCCAAATTTTTCTTGAATTTTTGTCTTTAAGGTTTGTGCATCCTCGATACAATCTCCATGTGAGATAAGAACTTTGTCGGCATATGGCAAAGTGGCAGATTTCTCCATATGGGAGACAAGTGAGTCGATAGATTTCTTTCTTCCACGCACTTTTTCTTTTGGAATTAAGCGACCTTGCTCATCAACATGAAGGATTGGTTTGATGTTAAGCATCGTGCCTGCAAAAGCAGCAGACTTTGATACTCTGCCTCCTCTATATAAGAACATCAAGTCGTCGACAGTAAACCAATGAGCAACATTTTGTATGTTGTTTACAACCCACTCAAAAACCTCATCTATCTCAGATCCACTTTCGCGCATCTCTGCGGCTTTCCAAACTAGTAAACCTTGGCCCATGCTGGCAGCGAGCGAGTCAATAGTCAAGATTTTTCTTTGTGGATAAGCTTCTCTTAATTCTTTGCAAATTAGATCAATCGCAGCAAAAGTACCAGATAGTGCAGATGAAAATGCAATAAACAAGATGTCTTTTCCATCCTCAAGAAGCTCTGTTAAAGTATTTTTTGAGTCGTCGAGTTTAGGCAGTGATGTTGTAAACACTTTGCCTTCTCTCATCATCTTAAAAAAGGCCGCTAAATCAGACTTTTCTGTTTTGTTGTAAGAAGTGAAAACTTCGCCATCTGACATAAAAGTCAGCGGCAATATGCTGATGTCGTATTTCTCAATCGTCTCGTCTAGCAAATTTGCACAAGAATCGGTCACTATTGCAAAACTCATGGTTATCTTCAAGCTCCTTTTATACGTTTGTGATTGCCCTTAATTATAAAACATGACAGGCATCAAATGTGCTTATGAGATATGCAATTATTAGTTATACTTTTATAGTTAAAAAATTTATACTTTTGGACTTGAAAAGGAAGAAATTAGCTAGCGATGGGTAACAATTATAAAGATACGATGAATTTGCCAAAGACGGACTTTCCAATGAGAGGTGACCTAGCAAAGCGTGAGCCAGATATGCTCAAATTTTGGAATGATCTCGATATCTACAATAAAGTCTTGGAGAAGAACAAAGATGGCGAGCCATTTATTTTGCATGATGGACCACCGTATGCAAATGGGCCAATCCATATAGGTCATGCGTTTAACAAGATTTTGAAGGACTTTGTCGTCAAATCCCACGCTCAGCGAGGTTTTTATACACCTTATATCCCTGGATGGGATTGTCATGGCCAACCAATTGAGCACATAGTTGAGAAGAGACTTGGCACAGCAAAGATGAAGGAGATGCCTCAAAGTGAAGTTCGTGCTCTTTGCAGACAATGGGCTGAGCAGTGTGTTGACTTGCAGCGAGAGGGCTTCAAGCGTCTTGGCGTAAACGCTGACTGGGAGCACCCATATCTAACGTATCTTCCAAATTACGAGTCGGGCAACGTAGAGATTTTTAAGGATATGTACTTGGATGGCTCAATTTATCGCGGTAGAAAGCCAATTCATTGGTGTAGCAGGTGTCACACGGCATTAGCTGAAGCAGAAATTGAATATGGTGACGAAACTTCGCCTTCTATTTTTGTTAACTTTAAGCTCGACAGAGTTCCTGAGCAATTTGAGGGAGCAAAGCTAGAGAACGATATTTTTGTTCTAATTTGGACGACTACTCCTTGGACGTTGCCTGCAAACACTGCTGTGTCTCTTGCTCCTGATGCGGAATATGTCTTCGTTAATGAGGGCGGCAAATCTATGCTCATGGCTAAAGAGCTTGTAGAGACTGTCGCTGAACTTGCTAATTGGAGCAATTGGGAGATTGCAAGTGGTGACAGTGGGCAAGTTGTTGTCAAAGGCAAAGAACTTTGTGGTGAGACATATACTTGTCCAATTAGGCAAGATTTGAAGGGCAAAATAATCTATGGCGATCATGTTACGTTGGATTCTGGTACAGGATGTGTCCATACAGCGCCAGGTCATGGTCAAGACGACTACCTTGTAGCTCAACAATTTGAAGGCATTATGACGCTTATGCCTGTCGATGATGACGGAATTTTAACTGAAGAAGCTGGTCAATTTGAAGGCCTTTCAACTGATGATGCTAATCCTAAAATTGTTGAGTGGCTTGAACAACAAGGAACACTTGTTGCTTTCGTCAAGATTACGCACTCGTATCCTCATTGCTGGAGATGCCACCAGCCGGTCATCTTTAGAGCAACAGATCAATGGTTTGTCTCTATGGATAAAACTGGACTTCGCGATAAAGCAAAGCTTGCAATTAAAAAAGAAGTTAAGTGGATTCCGGAGTGGGCAAGCAACAGAATTGGCTCTATGGTTGAGGAAAGGCCAGATTGGTGTATCTCGCGTCAAAGAAGTTGGGGTGTACCTATCCCTGTCTTTAAGTGTACGAAGTGCGGTGAGACTGTTGCTGACGAGTCAACATTTGACGCAGTGATCGATCTCTTCAATGAAAAAGGGGCGGACGCTTGGTTTGAGGAAGAACCAAAGGATTACTTGCCCGCTGACACCAAATGCCACAATTGTGGATGTAGCGATTTAGTTGCTGAAAAGGACATTTTGGATGTTTGGTGGGAGAGTGGTGTTTCTCACACGGCAGTTCTAAAGCATAGGTCAGACGAGGGTCTAACGTGGCCAGCTGATATGTATCTAGAAGGTTCTGACCAGCACAGAGGTTGGTTTCAGTCTTCTTTGCTTACCAGTGTTGGAGCTTACAGTCGTCCGCCATATAAATCTGTCATGCATTGCGGTTTTACTGTCGATGAAAATGGCAGGAAGATGAGCAAGTCTCTTGGAAATGGCGTCGATCCAAGCGATGTTGTCAACAAAGTTGGTGCAGATGTTTTGCGCATGTGGGTCTCGAGCGTTGACTACTCTCAAGATGTTTCCATCTCTGATTCAATTTTGCAAAGAACTAGCGATGCATATAGAAAGTTTAGAAACACTTTCCGCTTCCTTTTGGGCTCTTTGAATGATTTCACGCAACAAGATCGAGTTGAGAACTTTGACGACTTGAGAGCAATTGATCAATGGGTGTTAGCAAGGCTCTCTAAATTAGTAGATGACGTTACAAAAGATTACGAGAATTACCAATTTCATCAAGTCTATAGAAAACTGTATGAATTTGTGAATGGCGATATGTCATCAATTTATATGGATGTTGCAAAAGATAGGCTATATTCTGAGCTTCCTAACTCTATTGCAAGACGAGCGGTTCAAACAACTCTAGAAAATGTTATTGAAGTACTTGTTCGACTTCTATCTCCAATTTTGAGCTTTACAACTGAAGAAGTTTGGGGCTTTTGGCCTCAAGGTTTGAAGACGGAAGGCAGACCTGTATCAGTTCAATTAGCGGGCTGGCCATCTGCTGATGAGTTTATTCCTAAGGTTCAAAAGGACAGAGAAAAAGAGCTCATCAATGATTTTAAGTCACTTTTTGAGCTAAGAGATGCAGGTACGAGAGCTATTGAGCGTGCAAGGGAAGATGGTCTAATCAAGAAGTCGCAAGAAGCAGATATTACGCTTACAATAACAGATGAGCAGAAGCAAGTCATCGATAAATATGGCAAGGATATATTAGTCGAACTGCTTATCTGCGCTAATGTAGAGGTGGAGACGGCAGACGTCGAAGAGGCAAGCGCCAATGTAAAAGCAACTTCACTTGAGAAGTGTCCAAGATGTTGGAATCACGTTGAACTTGGCACGGTCCAAGGTTATGAGGACGTGTGCGGCAGATGCGCTAGAGCGTTGAGCGAGTTAGAGTAAAGTTATGAAACTAAAAAAAGGCATCATATTTTGCATAATTGTACTACTCATTTTTGCACTCGATCAATGGAGCAAGTCACTTTATGCAGACATTAAAGTTGGCACTACTGTAGCAACGCTTATACCTGACGCCCTAGATTTCACGCTTGTGCACAACACTGGAGCAGCATGGGGAATGCTTGGTGACTGGACTAATCTGTTCGTTGTTATCGCTCTTATAGTTCTTGCAGGTATAGCATTTGTCGTTTTTGTCAAAGGAGATAAAACCGATCTCTTTACAATTGTTGCTCTAAGCTGCTTGTTTGCGGGCGGTTTGGGAAATGCGATTGACAGATATCTAAATGGATACGTTGTAGATTTCATCAATTTCAAGTTGATTGATTTTCCTGTTTTTAATGTCGCTGACATATCGATTACGATTGGTGTTATTTTGCTTTTAGTAAATATTGTCTTTTTTGGCAATAAGCGTGCCAATGCTTAGAACATACACAACAAAAGACATCGATACTGGTCAAAGAATTGATGTTGTTTTAACTAGAGAGGGCTTCTATCCATCGCGGAGTGCCTGTGCAAAGGCTGCTAATGAAGGCAAAATCGAAGTTGATGGAAAAGTTGTCAAGAAAAATTATGTTTGCATCCAAAATAAAATAATTGCTTGCCAAATTGAAGACGCCGCGGAAAGCAGCAATCTCTCTCCTACAGAGATTGATCTTGATATCAGATTTGAAGACGACGACATCCTCGTCATTTCTAAGCCAGCAGGTCTTATAACGCACCCGTCTGGGCCTTATAAGAGTGAGACTCTTGTAAATGCACTAATAGCTAAGTATGGCATTGATGGGCTTTGCAAATGTCAAGGAAATGAAGATCGACCTGGCATAGTTCATCGCCTAGACGCTTTGACTTCGGGCTTGATGATATGCGCAAAGACAGATTTAGCAGGTGAGCACTTGATCGAGATGATTAGAGATCGAGAGGTCGACAGAAAATACCTCACACTTGTTCATGGAATAATTGAGAATGACAACGCTAAGATTGACGTGCCGCTCGAGCGTCATAAGACGTACAGAACGAAGATGGTGGTCGGCAGAGATAGCGAGTCGGCAAGAGAGGCGGTGACAACCTTTGAAGTTTTGAGGAGATATTCTTCAACTTCGATAGATAGCGGGTACACGTTGCTTGAGTGCAAGCTGGATACGGGGCGCACACATCAAATTAGGGTGCATATGCAATATATAAAGCACCCAGTAGTGGGGGATCCTCTATATAATTCTTATGCACCAAAAGCTAAACGCGCGTCTCTTGGGTTATCGAGACAATTTCTGCATTCAGCATCATTGGAATTCAAGCATCCGATTACAGGTCGCGCGCTCGCCTTTAAGGATCCGCTTCCATCAGAATTGATGGCTGCAATTGGGCTTTTAGATGATAGAATTTTCAATATTACCGAAATGGATGCTAATTTTGAGGAGCTGATTTAATTATGGCAAAAAAAAGCAAGAGTGTTTTAGTTGGTGTAACTGGATCTGTTGCAGCGTACAAAACTTGTTCAGTCGTAAGGGGGCTCACAACAATGGGATACGATGTCAAGGTCATGCCGACTGCAGATTCCCTTAACTTTATCGGAGAGATATTGTGGAGGGCTCTAACTGGCAATGAGGTGTTAACGGACCTCTACAACGACAAAGTTAGTCCCACCCCTCATATTCATCATTCTCAAGAATGCTCTGCGTTTTTAATTGCACCTGCTACGGCGAATACTATTGGAAAAATTGCAAATGGAATAGCAGATAATCTTTTGACAGCAAGTGCAATAGCGACCGACGCTCCATTAATCTTGGCGCCTGCTATGAATTCGAAGATGTATGAAAATCCTGCTAATAGAGCAAACTTGCAACTTCTAGAGCGAAGAGGTGTGAAAATTGTCGGGCCTGATGTCGGCACATTAGCATGCGGCGATGAAGGCAGGGGTAGGATGTCGAGAGTGGAGCAACTAATTGCAACTGTAGTCGATGTCTGTGAATAAGCACTTGCTGCGAATACTTATAATTACAGGACCCACAAGAGAGCGAATAGACGATGTCAGGTATATCTCTAATTTTTCAAGTGGGAAAATGGGAGAGGCACTCGCTTTAGCTGCCCAAGGTTGTGATGTAGAGGTAATCAGTGGACCAGTCTCTATTACTTACCCCTCATTTTGCAATGTAGAATTCGTGGAATCAGCATGTGAAATGCATGCCTCTGCGCTCTTAAAGTTTAAGAATGCAGATATAGTTGTTTGTTGTGCGGCTGTCAGCGATTATCGTCCAAAAATCTGTGAAAGGGGCAAGTTAAAGAAGGGGGGTGATGAGGATAAGCTCTCTTGTCTTGAACTTGTGGAAAATCCAGACATCTTGAATGAGATCTCTAGTCATAAATCAGACAGCCAGGTGGTAGTTGGGTTTGCTGCCGAGGCAAATGATGTGATCGACAATGCAAAGGCAAAGCTTAAAGCTAAGGGCTGCGACATGATAGTCGCTAATGACATCTCCAACTCTCAAACATTTGGGAAAGATAAATCCAAGATTTTTATCATTTCAGAAGAGGAGACGGTAGAAACACCACTACAGAGCAAACTAGAAAATGCTTGCTTAATAATCTCTTGTGCAAAAAAGTTGTTTGAGCAACGAAGACCCTAAACTTTTGTATTCAATTATCTTTGTGGCGAAGTAATTTAATATTTGCCAGCGGGCACAACTTCAAGCCACGATCCATCGGGGTCTTGTATAAAGTGCAAACCCATCTTCGTGTTGTCAAAGCAAATGCACCCCATCTCTTCATGAAGTTTTTTCGCCACCTCGTAGTTGTCAGTTTCAAAGGCTAAATGTGTATCCTTGCCCCCGTTAGCATAAGGCTCCACTCTGCCCCTGTTCCACGTAAGCTCAACAAGAAAGTCTCCGTCCTCACTCCTTAGATACGTGTTAATCCAAGAACCATCTTCAGGTCCAAACGAGTGATCTACTGTTAGACCAAGAGCTTTTTCATAAAAGGCGAGGGATTTTTCCAAATCAAGAACGTGAATACACCAGTGTGCTATGCGATAAGACATTTTTGTAACCTCCATAAAGGATGATGGATAACGATATCATTTTAGCAAACTTTTGATTGCAAATTGAATGGTAGGGGCGGGGGGATTCGAACCCCCAAGCCTTTCGGCGGCGGATTTTAAGTGTGGTAAATAGGGTTTTTCAATTTTTCCAGTTCATGCCAAATTTTTAATGTTTTCCCTGCGTAATTGCTATTTTTTCTAAACAGTTTTAACCGTTATAAAAGGTTATAAACGCTCACAATTTCAAAATTAAGGACATTTTAGGACATTTTTTTCACCTCGATTTTTGGTGAAATTTTACTCATCGCAGACGCTACTCTAAGACTAGATTTTTGAGATTTTTGTATATAGAAAGTCTCCGTCGTGTGATAAGATGTGTGACCTAAAAGTTGTTGTACATCTGTCACCGATGCGTCCGCTTCTCTAATTAACATGGTTCCGCACGAATGCCTTAAATTCTTGACTTTAATTTTTGGCAACCCTGCCTCCTTTTGAGCTTTTATCCATCTCCTGCTAAATCTATCTGGGTTAAGAGAACCCTTTTCGTTTTCGCAAAGGTACTCACCTCTCTCAATTTCTTTTAGACGCTCACCAACCCAATCTGGCATTAAAATTTCTCTTTTACTTTTAAGGGTCTTTGGTTCGTCAAAATAGACGCCGCCACCTGCTTTGGTGTAGCAACCCTGCTCAACGGTGAAGCGTCCACAATAACCATCGCCTACCTCCCAATCTATGTCATCCCAACGCAGCCCAAACGCCTCAGAGCGTCTTAGACCACACCCTAGCATTACGAGCACGCCTGCTTCAATGTATAAGCCTCTTACGGCGTTTAAATAGGCTGATAGCGTCTCTGTGGTAATCGTTTCCTTTTCTTTAACTTCCATCTTTGGAGGGTCTATAAAATCAGTTACGCACACCTTGATTAGGTGATTGCGTTTTGCTAGGTGCAAAATCTGTCTTAAAATTTTATACGCGTTAAGCCTGCCACCTTCCGTTATTTCGCAGCTTAACCACTCTCTCACTTTTTTCTCGCACTTCTCGAGGTCTTGGAGCTTGATGTAGGCTAAGTCGCTATTGAGTATTTTTTCAACATCTTTGCGGTAACCATAATAGGTAACAGGGCGGACATTGTCGCTCTTTGCATCTAGATATATCTGGGCATAAGTGCCCAATGTGTAACTCTCGCAAAAGTTCTCTGTTAGCATGAGTTCGGCTTTGATATGCTCGGCGTCACGCCTAGAGCCTCGAACTGTCTTGCTTACTCTCTTTTGTTTTCCGGTCTTTGGGTCTATTCCGATGGTTACGCGAACACGCCAACGCTTGCTATCAATACGCGTAATCGAACCCGCACTTGAACGCATTAGGTTTACTCCTTAATAACCACTTGTGAGAAGCATATTTACATTGCGACTGCTTGTTTTGGTCTGCCTGCTCCTCTTTTTTCCCGTTTTCGCTTATTGACAGATGCGATGGTAACGAGACGTGAATTTGGCGTACTGACCGCTTGTAGCACGCCAGTCGTGAGCATTTGAGACACTCGTCCTTTTGATACATTAAGCTCCTTAGATGCTTCTGTTACTGTCATGCACTTTGTTTCTTGAATGAACGAGCTATCAACCTCAACGGCAATGGTTATGACATCTCTTGCCTTCTCTTGACGATAAGCTGGTAATTTGTCACCACGATCTAGAAAATCAGCGATAAGTAAACGCAACATTTCTGCACCTTCATTGATTGCCTCTTCTTTTGTTGCACCGTCTGAAAAACAACCATCAAACACTGGGAAGTCAATAAAATAACTTCCGTCTCTTTCATGCTTCAAAATTGCGTCATATATATACATCGCCAACTCCTTTTTGAATTTTAGGGCATTAGATATTACACCTAACGCCCATCTCTTATTTCCAGCCTGCTTGCTTCTGAATGGCATTCCACGTTCCAATTGTTAAAACGTGATTGTCCGCACCGTGAATAGTTACGACTTTTGAACCCTTGCGGTAAATGCGTCTTCCGCCTTTACATCGCGTGAGCTCCCACCCTTCTTTTTCAAGCTTCTGGATTACTTGCCGAACTTTAGGCGGTTCCATGGCACCTCCTTTTCTATTGTCCGACAGCTCTATATTATAAACAAGTTTATAATAAAAGTCAACGATTTTTTTCTCCTGTTGCTGCTTCTGGCTCAAACTTCCATGAAATTAAGCATACGCAATATGGACAGTATTTATACTTCTCTGTGAAAGGGTCGTCGTTCTCCCAATATTGCTCGCATGTGGTACTCAGAGCAATACCTGTCTCGTCCTCATATTCTTCTTTGTGGATAGTGTAGACGCAATAGCTCATTCTGTGCTCCTTTTATCTATTTTCCTTTTCTTTTAGGCTTTCCCATCTTTCTAAAACTTTGTTCATATCATAAGAAATTACTTTTTAGTTGAGAATTTAGAAAAAATTTATTTTTTTTCGTTTAATTTTTAGTAATTATTACTATTTCACATCTTATAATATGCTAAAATATAAATAAAT
Organism: Dialister sp. CAG:486; assembly: GCA_963622845.1. Lineage (GTDB taxonomy): Bacteria > Actinomycetota > Coriobacteriia > Coriobacteriales > Eggerthellaceae > CAVFJE01. Next base: position 119 of record CAVFJE010000121.1, on the reverse strand, counting down.
TATAAGTGAATAATTGGAGGTGCTGTGTGAAAGAGCGATTAAAAAAAGCTCGTAAAGCCTTAGGCTTGAGCCAAGCAGAATTTGCTGAAAAACTTGGTTTAACTCAGCCCGCCGTAGGC
>CAVFJE010000120.1:3002-4791 GCA_963622845.1 Dialister sp. CAG:486 | reverse complement strand
CAATCGAGTCGTTATCTGGCTTTCTATGCCCTAAAACTAATATTTCATTGCTCATTTAAAAGAACTCTCTCTTCCTGACATTTGCCGATTTAAAATTTATGCCAGGCATCAGCAACAAGTATCAAAATTTATGCCAGGCATCACAAAATTCATGCTAATCATTATAAGAGCTAATTATTTCTATCGTGTTACCACCACCGATAAATAAACATTTGACCTAATCGAAAATTGTCTAATAAGTAAAATATATTTAGCCAGAAAATTACATTGATAAAAAGGCAGGTCGTATTATTGTGTCAGAAATGATTGAAATTAGAAATTTGAATAAATACTTTGGTGACCTCCATGTTCTAAAAAACATCAACCTGAAAGTCAAAAAATCTGAAAAGGTGGTCATTATAGGAGCATCTGGGTCTGGCAAATCTACTCTAATTAGATGCATAGATTTTCTCGAAGAGCCATCAAGTGGAGAGGTCTACATAGACGGCAATTTGGTAACAAAGAAAAATCATCTTGAAATGGCACGCAAATACTCGTCGATGGTCTTTCAGCAATTCAATTTATACCCAAATATGACTGTTATGGGCAACTTAACACTAGCTCCAATTAAACTTCAAAAGAAATCGAAAGAAGAAGCACAAGAGATTGCCATGTCATGTCTAAAACGTGTTGGTATGGACCATAAAGCAAACGAATATCCGCAAAACCTCTCGGGTGGACAGCAACAGAGGATCGCTATTGCTCGTGCACTTTGTACTAAACAGCCAATAATTCTATTCGACGAGCCAACTAGTGCGCTTGATCCAGAGATGATTCAAGAGGTACTCGACGTTATGATAGAGCTCGCAAAAGAAGAGATTACGATGATATGCGTCACACATGAGATGGGTTTCGCTCGCAAAGTTGCTGATAGAGTAATTTTCGTAGACGATGGAATGATTTTGGAGGAAGGGACTCCAGAGCACTTTTTTACAAATCCGCAAAATCAACGTTGCAAAGACTTCCTCAATAAAATCTTAAAGTAGGCATTCTTAATGGGAATTATCACAGACAAAATATATACGCGCCGAGAATTTTTAAAGATGACAGGCATCAGCGTTGCAACTGCGACCGCTCTCACTGCACTCGCAGGTTGTGCGCCATCGTCCTCTTCGACAGACAGCTCAAGTTCAAAGATAGAAACAATAAAAGCAAGAGGGCATCTTAATGCTGGAGTAAAAAAGGATGTTCCAGGTTATGGGTACTACGATCCTGCAAAAGGCAAATTCGAAGGGTTAGAAGTCAACCTTTGCTATCAATTTGCGGCAGCAATTTTTGATACAAGCTATGATGATGCAATATCGCAAAATTTAGTCGAATTTACAGATGTTACTCCAAAAACTAGAGGCCCGCTAATCGACAATGGCCAGCTAGATGTAGTATGTGCAACATATACAATCACAGAAAAGCGTAGAGAGAGCTGGGATTTCACTACGCCGTACAGGACTGACTATATTGGACTTATGGTCAAAAAACGTTCCAATTTCAAGAAAATTGCAGACTTGAATGGCAAAGTTATAGGCGTCTCACAGGGAGCCACAACTCAAAGTGCGATCGAAAAGATGCTCGTCGACAACAACATCGACGCTAAGCCCGAATTTAGAGCTTTTAGCGGATATCCCATCATCAAAAGTTCCCTAGATGCAGGAAACATTGATTGTTTTGCGATGGACAGATCGACTCTTGCTGGGTATATGAACCATACAGTTGAATTGCTAGAACCCGAAATCTTATTTGGAGAGCAAAACTT